>CAYXCV010000420.1:0-1014 GCA_964463365.1 uncultured Kineothrix sp. | reverse complement strand
TCTGCATCATTCAAAAATTGTTCTACAATAAATCTTGGTCTTTCTTTTGTTTCCAAATAAATCTTCCCTATATACTCACCAACGATACCCAGCGATAAGAGATTTAATCCTCCTATTGCCCATACCGATACCATAAGAGTTGTCCATCCTACAATCGTTTGGTTCATAAAGTGTCTGACAAAACTATATACCAGCATACCTATGCTAATTACAAAAATTATAAATCCTAAAATAGTGATAAGACGGATTGGCTTGATACTGAGTGAAGTTATTCCTTCCACAGCAAAAGCCACCATTTTTTTCAGTGGATATTTGCTTTCCCCTGCAAAACGTTCTCCTCTTTCGTAATATACAAAGTCAGAGGAATATCCTACCATAGGAATCACTCCCCTAAGGAATAGATTCACTTCCTTGAATTCTGCCAGCCCTTCCAATGCTCTTTTGCTCATCAAGCGATAATCCGCATGATTGAACACCGTATCTGCTCCCAGGAATTTCATGATTTTATAAAAGCCCTCTGCAGTAGCTTTCTTAAAAAAAGTATCTTTCTTTCGACTGTTACGAACTCCATATACGATATCTATGCCATTTAGATATTTTTCAACCATTTCATCTATAGCATCAATATCATCCTGCAAATCAGCATCCATAGATATAGTCATATCCGCGTGATCTTTCACTGTCATAAGTCCTGCCAGTAGTGCATTCTGATGCCCACGATTGCGGCTTAGATTGATACCGCCAAACAATCTATTTTTTTCATGAAACTCACTAATGATTTCCCATGTTTTATCCTTGGATCCATCATTAACAAAAATCACTTTACTGTTTTTTGATATTTTTCCGCTGTCCATCAGCTTTGTCATTTTTATTGATAGTCTATTTGCTGTTTCATGTAATACTGCTTCCTCATTATAACAAGGAATTATCACATATAAAATGTTGTCCCTCAATTTTCTATCTCCTAATATTATTTAAACATAAATGTTCCTTGATATAGTATAAACCATACCA
>CAYXCV010000419.1:0-1026 GCA_964463365.1 uncultured Kineothrix sp. | reverse complement strand
TCTCTTCCTTTTCTTTCAAATCTAAGTACACCGTCTACCAATGCGAATAAAGTATCATCTCCGCCTCTACCAACATTAACACCTGGGTGGATTTTTGTTCCACGCTGTCTGTACAGAATATTTCCTGCTTTTACGAATTGTCCGTCAGCTCTTTTCGCACCAAGTCTTTTGGATTCAGAATCTCTACCGTTTTTAGTAGATCCCACACCTTTTTTATGGGCGAAAAATTGAAGGTTCATATTTAACATGGCTTTACACCTCCTCGAATTTAAGCACTAAATATTTTTTGCCGTATTGTTTTTCAACATTCGACAATCCAAGTATCATAGAATTCATAAGAAGTTTTCCCTCTTCGGTTAATTCCTTGCAAAACTTGCAATCAATCAATCCGGCTTTTTCATCTGTAGTAATATCCATTTCTTCACCGGTTAATTCTTCCATAGAATTGATGGTATTAATTACTAAGATTGAAATCGCGGCACAGACAATGTCTTTTCCGCTTCTTGCAAAGCCAGAGTGTCCCTTACAAGTAAAACTCTTATATTCTCCATTTACTGATTTTCTAATACATATTGTTGTCATATAGCATTACGCGTTAATTTTATCAATTTTAACTTGTGTGTATGCTTGTCTATGACCGTTTTTCTTATGATAACCGGTTTTTCTCTTATACTTGTAAACGATAATCTTCTTACCTTTACCTTGCTCCATAACTGTTGCAGTTACAGATGCTTTTGCTACATCACCGGCAACCTTAAGTCCGTTATCACTGATTGCGATAACCTGGTCAAATGTTACAGTATTTCCTAGATCCACTTCAAGTTTTTCAACTTTTATTACGTCACCCTCGGAAACTTTATACTGTTTTCCACCTGTGGCAATAATTGCGTACATATTGCACCTCCTAATTATTTACTCGCTAGGGTCGGCGGCATCTGAAAAAGACACACTTTGAGCCTATCTAAGCGGCATACTCCGTAAGTTTATCATTCCACTTTTGTTATGTCAAGAGATTTCACAAAAAAA
>CAYXCV010000418.1:0-1027 GCA_964463365.1 uncultured Kineothrix sp. | reverse complement strand
TATGAAGTGACCTCACATTTGTAGATTCGTGGATTTACCTGTAAAATATTAATTGGAAAATTAATAACAGGGATTACCGCATACAAAAGGAGGCCACATATGAATAGTATAGTTTACGTTGGAATGGATGTCCATAAGGAAAGTTACACAGTTTGTTGTTATAGTTTTGATACCGATAAAGTTTTGTATCAGCAGAAGATGCCATCTGATTATAAGTTGATTCTAAAATATCTAGAACAACTCAGAAATAGGTTTGAAGAAGAGGTTGATTTTGTTTGTGGATACGAAGCAGGATGCCTTGGATATTCTCTTTACCATCAGCTTACAGATCATGGTGTAACATGTATTATCCTTGCACCGACAACCATGGCAATCACAAACACGCATCGAGTTAAAACCGATAAAAGAGACGCGGGAAACATAGCAAGATGTCTTGCATTCCACACTTATAGTGAAGTCCATGTTCCGACAGAGGAAGATAATTCTATCAAAGAATATATCAGAATGCGTGATGATCAGAAACAGAATCTGAAGAAAACAAAGCAACAGATTTTAGCATTCGTATTAAGACATGGAAAGAAGTTTGAAGGTGGAAAATCTTATTGGACGATTGCACATATGAAATGGTTAAAATCATTAGATCTAGGAGGCGTTACGCAGGAAAGTTTAGATGAATATCTGCTCACGTATGAATACTTTACTGAGAAAATCAAACGCTTGGATGAGAGAATTGAAGAGTTGGCTTTTTGTGAAAACTACGAAGAAAAAGTAAAAAAACTTGGTTGCCTTATAGGTGTAAAAACGCATACGTCATTATCAATGATAGTTGAAGTTGGAGATTTTGAAAGATTTGCGAAACCAGAAAAGTTTGCAGCGTTCTTAGGTCTTGTTCCAAGTGAGGAATCCAGTGCTGAAAAGGTAAACAGATATGGCATCACCAAAGCGGGGAATAGTCATTTGAGAAGATTACTGGTAGAGGCAGCTCAGGCGTACACGCGAGGTGCAATAGGACACAAATCAGTTGCAT
>CAYXCV010000417.1:0-1032 GCA_964463365.1 uncultured Kineothrix sp. | reverse complement strand
AACGAAGAAATATGTATTGTTTCACAAACGACATTTAACTACAACAAATTTAAAGATTTAGTTGAAATTTTTTTCGAAAGAGGTTACAATGTTAATGTTGTGAATACTATATGCAACGCAACAGAAGAACGGCAGACTGAGGCAAAACAAATTGCATCTCAGGTCGAAACCATGATTGTTATAGGGGGGACTCATAGTTCTAATACAAGGAAGCTATACGAGATTTGTAAAAACGAATGTGAGAACACTTATTTTATACAGACATTGGATGACTTGCATTTAGAACTACCTAAAGCTGCTTCACCGGTCGGTATTACTGCTGGGGCTTCGACCCCAAATAATATAATTGAGGAGGTTCAAAATTATGTCAGAATTAACTTTTGAACAAATGTTAGAAGAATCATTTAAGACAATACATGCAGGAGAGGTAGTTGAAGGTACAGTTATTGATGTGAAACCTGAAGAGATAATACTCAATATAGGTTATAAGTCAGATGGTATTTTATCAAGAAATGAGTACACCAATGAACCAAATGTAGATTTAACGACTGTTGCAAAAACAGGCGACACAATGGAAGTAAAAGTTTTAAAAGTAAACGATGGAGAAGGACAAGTTCTTCTCACTTACAAAAGACTTGCAGCAGACAGAGGTAATAAGAGAATTGAAGAGGCATATAATAATAAAGAAGTTCTCACTGCAAAAGTTGCTCAGGTACTGAACGGCGGCTTAAGCGTAGTAGTAGAAGAAGTTAGAATCTTTATTCCGGCAAGCCTTGTATCGGATGTCTATGAGAAAGATCTATCCAAATATGCGGGTCAGGATATTCAGTTTGTTATCAGCGAATACAATCCTAAAAGAAGAAGATATATAGGTGATCGTAAGCAGTTAATTCTTGCAGAAAAAGTAGAGTTACAGAAAAAATTGTTTGCGACGATTAAAGAGGGTGATGTAATAGACGGCACTGTTAAGAATGTTACGGATTTTGGAGCATTCATTGATCTTGGTGGTGCGGACGGTCTTCTTCATATTTC
>CAYXCV010000416.1:0-1037 GCA_964463365.1 uncultured Kineothrix sp. | reverse complement strand
ATCATATCGGCTATCTCATAGATATCCGAAGCAAAGGAACAGATTACTCGTATTCCTGCAATATCATTCACATATTTTACCATATTTTCTATGGTGGATTCATATCCATTTTTCTTTAACTTCTTAACTATGCTTTCCGATGTTTTCAGCCTGCCTTTTATATGTTCTATCGGATTATATCTATGTACGTGTTGAAACTCGTCATTCAGTATTTCAAGTTTCGTAGATATCTGCTTTAGAGCTGAATTATAAATCAATATGACTTCTTTCCAGTTATCTACATCACTGTCACGTTCTACTCTCAGTTCCATTTATTACCCGCCTTATTTATAAATAGTTTATTCTTTCTTATTAAGTGATACTTTTGACACACTCATTATATCATATTTTTATAAAGATGTTCATATTTCACAAAATATTTATTCTTTTTTAATTTTTATTGTATATTTATACTCCTCTCTGCATTAACTAATTGTAAATGTCAAACCCGCACTTTATATACTTATGTGAAAAATAATAATTTATTCCTATTATTTTTTTCCCATGATATAATAAATGAATCTTACGGAAAGGGTTTATTAATTTATGTTTCGACTTTGGGGTAAAATATTTAAAGATAATAAGTTACTAAAAGATATTGTTATCTGTGATGACAGTTCTGATACAAGAACTCATAAAGTTTTTCATGCTCTGGATGAGATTTCTTATGAGTTCGATTTAGGAAAACCAATCTGGCTGGACTCCACCATTCAGCAATTTAAGCGTCATGATAAGGCGCGTTTCACGGAGGATAACTTTATAGAATCTATAGAGTTTGACTATCTTGAAATTCATGTAATTGAAGAATAAATTGTATATTTTTATTGACACCGTGCATAATAAGTAGTAGTATCACATTATAGGTGATGTAGTTATCGTTACTACATGTTGAGTTTATTACTATTTTATTATCGTTAGGAGGTCTTTAATATGCAAATAACAATTCGCGAACCCGGTAGTGCCATTACACATTTTATTGGTATGATGATGGCTGTTTT
>CAYXCV010000415.1:0-1039 GCA_964463365.1 uncultured Kineothrix sp. | reverse complement strand
CAGGAGACGGAAAGCAGATATTTATTATGGGGCATCCGGAATATGATAGAATGACACTTCATCATGAATATATTCGGGATGTTGAAAAGGGTCTGGAAATTCAAGTACCGAAGAACTATTATCCTAACGATAATTCGGAAGAGAGACCCCAATTGCAGTGGCGCTCCCATTGTAATAATTTGTATACGAATTGGTTGAACTACTATGTGTATCAGCAAACCCCTTATGACCTTGAGCAGATATGAGATAATGGCTGAAATACTGAGCTTTTAATTAGGTGGATACGATGAACATAGAGCATATGAAAACATTGCATATAGATGAAGTGCTAGAACTAGATAAACTTTGCTTTGAACGAGGATATTCAAGAACAAAAAGGAATGCCCATGCTCTTTTAGAAATTAGCAAGGGAGGAGCCTTTGTTGGCTGCATTAATGAGAAAATCATTGGTTTTTTATTTACTCACCGTTATGGAACCACAGGTACCATTGGACCATTAGGAGTTCTTGAGGAATACAGATATCAAGGGTTTGGAGGGCAGTTAATTCAATACGCTGTGGATTATTTGCAGCAATGTGATTGCAATATCATTGGTCTTGAAGTATTGCCTGAAAAAGTAAATAATATAAGCTTATATTTAAAGTTAGGGTTTCGATTTGTGCAGCCATCTCTTATAATATCTATAAATAAAAAAGTAGGATATGTAAGTGAAAATTGTATTTTAGGTCAGCGTATGCCCCGTGTACAGATTACTGATTTTTATAAAAGATTTTCGACGATGTTTTCAGGGTATAGTTTAGAAGATGATATAGAGTGGGTACTAAATAATAATCCTAATAATATTATATTTTATAAGCAAGAACAAGAGATTAAGGGATTTATGTGCTATTCTCCGGATTTGTATCAGTATATCTTTGGGTATATTTCAAAAGATCTGATTTTGTCAGAGGCAGTATTTGAACTTTATCATGCTTTGTGTATCGAGAGTAATCAGGCTCATTTAAAAATAAGGGTAAATTCTAAATATTATCATATTTTT
>CAYXCV010000414.1:0-1039 GCA_964463365.1 uncultured Kineothrix sp. | reverse complement strand
GCAAAGACTAGATACAAATGGAATGTGGATGCAATTCAGACTTTGAAACAGATTGAAGCGGAAGGCAGATTTGCAACACCACAGGAGCAGAAGATACTTTCTAATTATGTGGGTTGGGGTGGACTAGCTCAGGCTTTTGATGAAAATAATGAGAGCTGGCATAAGGAGTATTTTGAACTGAGAGATTTATTAACAGATGAGGAATATGTTGCTGCTAGGGCTACGGTTAACAATGCATTTTATACCTCACCAGAGATTGCAAGTTGTATGAATCAGGCACTGGTGCAGTTCGGTTTTCGTGGTGGTAATGTATTAGAACCAAGTATGGGTATTGGTAACTTTTTTGGAAGTATTCCAGCACCGATGCAGCGAAGTAATCTGTATGGTGTAGAGATTGATAGTATCTCTGGTAGAATCGCAAAGCAGTTATATCAGAAAGCAAACATCAGCATTATGGGATTTGAAAAGACCAACTATCCAGATAATTTCTTTGATGTAGTTGTGGGCAATGTGCCCTTTGGTGACTATAAGATATTTGATCCAAAGTATAACAAGTACAATTTCCGTATTCATGATTACTTTATTGCCAAAGCGTTAGATCAAGTTAGACCTGGAGGTATGGTTGCAGTTATTACGACAAAGGGAACTCTGGATAAGAGTAATCCTGCCATAAGAAAATATATTGCAGAGAGGGCAGAACTGGTGGGAGCCATTCGTCTTCCGAATACAGCGTTCAAAGACAATGCTGGAACCGAGGTAACCTCTGATATCTTATTCCTTCAAAAGAGAGAAAGAAAGATGGATATCGAGCCTGACTGGGTGCACTTGGGTTACACAGAGAACGGTATTGCAGTGAATTCTTATTTTGTAGAGCATCCAGAAATGATACTGGGGACGATGGAGTATGATAGGCGAATATATGGACAGGACAGCAGGTATACCGTCTGTGTCAATGATGATGAGAATTTTAATCTATATGAAGCATTGAATAAGGCAATTCGAAATATCAAGGCAGAAATGACAGACTTTGAACGGATTT
>CAYXCV010000413.1:0-1047 GCA_964463365.1 uncultured Kineothrix sp. | reverse complement strand
ATAAAACAATGCTACAATAAATTTTGCATTAGGGTAAATTAGGAGGGTATATTGTGAATACGTTATCAATTGTATTATTAGTTGTTTTAGCCATTTTAATCATCGCAGTTATAGTATTATATTTCTTAGGAAAGAAAGCACAGAAGAAGCAAGCGGAGCAGCAGGATCAGATTGATGCAATGAAGCAGACGGTTTCTATGCTGATTATAGATAAAAAGAGAATGAAGATGAAAGATTCAGGGCTTCCACAGGTAGTTCTTGATCAAACGCCCAAATTACTTCGTGGTTCTAAGCTTCCGGTTGTAAAAGCGAAAATCGGACCACAGATTATGACTCTTGTTTGTGAAGAAAAAATATTTGAATCGGTTCCTGTGAAAAAAGAAGTAAAAGCAGTGGTAAGTGGTATCTATATTACCGAAGTAAAGGGACTTCACGGCAAAGCAGTGTCCGCGCCTCAGAAGAAAAAAGGGTTTTTTAAACGTACACTTGAAAAGGCTCAGGAAAAAGCCGGCGCTAAGCCAATAAAATAATATAAAAAGTGATTGTTATCAGACGTAAGAATTCTTGTCCGATTGCAATCACTTTTTTGATCCCCATTCTTCCGCGTAAGATTTAGAAATTCTTAGGTGACGTACTTTGGCACCTTAGAATTTCTTGTCACGCTAATACAGATTATGAATTATCTTGTAGCGAGAATCCTTCGCTTTCCTTGGGACGTATGTCCAACTTAATATTACAGTCCGCCAAATGTTCGTAGTTCACTTCCAAAGCATAGTCCACATTTACTACAATTCGACCTTCTTCTTCGTTTAAACGTACCTTTTTGGCATCGATTCCTATCAGAAGATTTCCGTAGGGAGTGGAATAACTTGTCATATTTTTCTTATTTTCTTCAAAAACCATATGTACATTAATAAGTCCTTTTTTCGTTAAATCAAGTGAATTTTCTTTGAACTTAATAATATTTTGCGTACTTTCATTAAAGCCTTCATTCATTTCATCATAAATGACATAATGGCTGTTGTTACGTTTGTAATATTCAGCTAA
>CAYXCV010000412.1:0-1053 GCA_964463365.1 uncultured Kineothrix sp. | reverse complement strand
TTTTCCACTATATATGAGGTTTGTTTATGTTTACTATTAAACTAAGGAGGTAGTAAGTAAATGAAATGGGAAGAGAATTTTAAGAAATTATTAACTGTAACAGCTTGTATGGTAGTTTTTTTTCAAGGTTTGTTAGTAGTTAATGCAACGGAAATTATTCCAGATACGGCTAAATTGATGGGGGCATCAAGCATTTCGGGAAATGTAGTTGAACCAAGCGTTTCGGGGAATATCCCAAATATTCCCATTGTAGCTTTTCACAATGAAAAAGGTGATGTAATTAAAGAAGCAAATGTTGGTGATACGGTTTATGTTTCATGGAATACTTTAAAAGCTGGTGGTCATTTTTCATGGAATATTAACGGTGATTTTATTGATAACTATATTGACTGTGATCCAATACAAGACGGAAGGATAGAGTATGAAAATGTGAACATGGCATTTTGGTATTTTGAAGAACCTTCATGGGGTGTTTGGCCACAAGAAATACGCAAGTTAGTTATTCCTATGGATTTGCCTGAAGATACACTTCTATTTGGAAAAATGGACAAAGATGGTTGGGAACAGCTACCTCCATTTGAAGATTCAGAAGCATATCGTAATTTGATAGATAATGTAAAGAGGTATACTGTTGAATTGTTTGTACATGGTGTGAAAAATGTTAGTAAAGAAGATACTATAAATAATGCTATAAATAAATCAGAAAGCAATTCCAATTCTTCCTCTACAGCCGAAATAATAACCAACGCTGTAACCGATTCAGGAGGTAAGCCTGTTACGTCTTCAGTAGGTGGAATTTATATTGCTGAAGGAGTAAACGGAACGGCAATTGTTACTCCAAAGGAAAATATCTCATCAGCAATAGGACTAACTAACACTGAAACAAATGTAGGTTTTTATGTTTGTGATAATTACAAATATGCAGAAAATGAACCATTAAGAAATGCTATTGCATCCAGTAGTAAAAGTTTGGTGAGTTATTTAAACGTGGATATGTATACAATAACAAAACAAGGATTGGTATCAGTAGTGCGCAGTACACCAACACCTGTA
>CAYXCV010000411.1:0-1057 GCA_964463365.1 uncultured Kineothrix sp. | reverse complement strand
TTTCGCGGCTCCTCATCTTTAATCTGTTATCTTGATTCTCTGCACGTATCATCTGCACCAATTGTAATTTTTGATCGGTAGAAACATTTCCCATACCATTTCGTCCTATTCAATTACTTAAAACAGATTATGCCTATAACTGATTTTTTATTCTTAAATATGTTATGAAAGTCGTTAATCAACCAAATCTGACAGTGGTTTGAAGGTATATCCCATCTCTTCCCATTTTGTTAATAGCTCATCCAAAATAGCCCCATTTGTTTTTGATGTACTATGTAATAGTACAATAGCACCGGGGTGGATTCTTCCGATTAGCTTGCTAAATGCTTCTTCCTTCGTTGGCTGTTTGTCTTCATACCAGTCTACATACGCCAGACTCCAGAAAAAAGTCTTATAACCTAATTCTTTGGCCATTTTCAGATTCTCCGTACTGTATTTTCCCTGAGGGGGACGATAATACATGGCAAGTTTTTCTCCGGTAATTTGTTCATATAAGCTGGAAACATCCTCCATTTCCTTCTGAAAGGATTGGATATCAGATATTTTAGACATATCCCAATGATGATATGTATGGTTTCCCACACAGTGGCCTTCGGCAGTCATTCGTTTTACCAGTTCGGGGGCAGACTCTAAGTAATGCCCTACGATAAAAAATGTTGCCTTTACATTATGTTTTTTCAGGGCATCTAATATAGGCTGTGTATTCCCATTTTCAAATCCGGCATCAAAAGTTAGATAAATTACTTTATCACTTTTATTTCCCACATAGTAAGCATCATGTTTTTTTAATTCATCAGCGGTAGCTATTCCTGTGGGCTGGATGCCATCACCGTAGCCTCCCAGTCCCCAGTTTTCTGTTTGCAGAACGTTTGCCGAGGTAGGAGCAATTTTTTCTTTCACATACCCTACCCCTCTTCCTACAAAAAACATGGCTGCTAAAAAAATGGCAAGCAATGCAACTTCTTTATAGGTGACATTATTATTTATCATATAAAGATCCTTATGTTTCTTTGAAATAATATATGAAAGGGACTGAAAAACTATTCAGTCCCTTTCA
>CAYXCV010000410.1:0-1059 GCA_964463365.1 uncultured Kineothrix sp. | reverse complement strand
TATTTATAATCTTGGATTATGGAAGCAGACGATGCTGACTCTGGGACTTGTCAGTTCTGCAACTATGATAGCAATTATCATTGGACTGCCACTTGGTATACTGATGGCTAAAAGTAACAGGGCAAATAAAATAATACGGCCGATTCTAGATTTTATGCAGACGATGCCAGCATTCGTTTATCTGATTCCCGCCGTATATTTCTTTGATTTAGGGACGGTTCCGGGAGCTGTTGCAACAATTATATTTGCCATGCCCCCTATCGTACGCTTAACAAATCTAGGCATAAGACAAGTACCAAAAGAGGTTGTCGAGGCAGCAAGGTCGTTTGGTGCGACACCGGTTCAGCTGCTTTTTAAAGCACAGATTCCACTGGCAATCCCCAATGTATTGGCAGGGCTTAATCAGACCATAATGCTTGCATTATCTATGGTAGTAATATCAGCTATGATAGGTGCAGGGGGATTGGGGAATATTGTATTACAAGGCATTACCCAGATGAAGATGGGGCAGGGATTTGAAGGTGGATTAGCTGTTGTTATTATAGCCATGATACTGGATAGGGTAACTCAATGTCTTGGAAAACATTCGAGTAAATCTGGCAAGAATTTTATATTAAATATTAATAAAAGAGAGAATTAGGAGGAAGTTATGAGAAAAAGAATAATTTCAACATTATTAATGGCAGGAGTGCTAATAATGAGTTTGATGGGATGTGGAGCAGGCGGTAATAAGAGTGATGGAAAAGGTACCGTTAAATTGGCTTATGTCAATTGGTCGGAAGGAATTGCAATGACTAATTTGGCAGCAGTTATATTAGAAGATAAGATGGGATATAATGTAGAACTTACTATGGCAGATGCTGCCCCTGTATTTACCTCTGTAGCCAGCGGCAATACAGATGCATTTCTGGATGTGTGGTTGCCTGTGACTCATCAGAGTTATTTAGAGAAGTACGGAGAAGATATTGTTGATCTGGGTGTTGTATATGAGAATGCTCTTTTAGGTCTTGTAGTGCCATCTTATGTTGAAGTAAACAGCATTGAAGAATTGAATGATAA
>CAYXCV010000409.1:0-1078 GCA_964463365.1 uncultured Kineothrix sp. | reverse complement strand
TTTGCCTGGCGGATTTCTTCATGTACTGGTTGATGGCCAACTTGGACTATTAGTTAACCTGCGGTGCTGCCTTTTTACGGGCATGAGATCTATTTTTATAAGCCATAACAATATCGTATTTATAGACGATTCCATACATAACTGCGGCCATAATAAAAGCTGTTACCACATCAAAAACAGAATGCTGCTTGATAAACACTGTAGAGAGGATAATGGATATGCTAAGGAGTAAGGATCCCCTTTTTACCCAATTCTTATCTTTAAAATAGGAACTCTTGACAATTGCAAAATGTGCACCTAATGAATTATAAACATGAATGCTCGGCCACAGGTTAGTTGGAGTGTCCGTGCGATACAGGTAAGCAATCAAATAGGTGAATATATTTTCCCTTGGCATAATTCTAGGACGCAGATGCTGTCCGTTTGGAAATAGAGTAGAGATTATTAAAAATATAGTCATACCGGTAAAAATAAACACACATGCTCTCGTGTAATTATCTTTTTCTTTGAAAAACAAATATAAAACAGCCGCCGCAACATAAGCAAACCACAAAAAGTAAGGAATCACAAATATCTCTAAGAAAGGTATGTGATCATCTAAAGCCACATGTATCACTTGATAATTACTTGTAATCTTTTTCTCAATATATATGAACCATGAAAGATATATAATAGCATATACCAAAAGCGGTATTGCATGTTTATACTTCAAATAAAAATTTTTTGAATTAAATTTCTTCATTTTACACCTCGTTTCCGCACCCTTTTTTATGTCCTTTGATTCACACCATCAGCTTTATCTTCTGTGGGGTACAGGTAACAGTAATGCTATCAGATTTCATATATACCTCACCATCCGTATGTACCCATAATGGTTTGGAAGTCACCAATTTTATGGTAGAAGCCGAATAATGATTAATCTGAGGAAATACAAAATGCTTCCCAAAGAAAGCTGTTGGGAGTGCTAATAATATGACAGGTTTTGGTATTTTGCCGACTACACATAATTCAAGTATCCCATCGGTATAGTCTGCAGTAGGACAGAATTTGAAACCGCCCCCTTCATATTTATGAATCA
>CAYXCV010000408.1:0-1084 GCA_964463365.1 uncultured Kineothrix sp. | reverse complement strand
TAGCCTTTATCTCTTTCCATTCTGTAAATATAAAACAAATATTAGCTCCTTCCAAAGCTTCCTCCGGATTCTCCACATAAGTAATAATTCCTCTACCTATATTGCCCTCTGGATATTTCTTCTTGAAATTCTCTACAGCTACCGGATCATAGGCAAATATATGTGCCCCCTGATTTAGTAGAAGTTCTACATTATCAATAGATGGAGCTTCTCTTAAGTCATCCGTACCTGGTTTGAAAGCAAGCCCCAACACCGCTACTTTCAATCCATCAAAGGTAATCATTCTTTTAGAGGCTTTTTTATATAATTTAATTTTTTGCCTTTCATTGACTGATACTGCTGCCTCAACAGTCTCAAGACGATAGCCCACTTCACTTGCCAGATATTTAAGAGCCTTTGTATCTTTGGGAAAACAACTCCCCCCAAAGCCAATTCCTGCATTTAAAAAATTAGCACCGATACGAGCATCATAACTCATCCCCTTAGCCACATCTTCAATATTGGCTCCTACCAGCTCACACAGATTAGCGATATCGTTCATATATGATATTTTGAGTGCCAGAAAATCATTACTTGCATACTTTATCATCTCTGCACTTCTTCTGTTAACAGATACGATAGGAAGATGAAAAGGTTCATATATTTTCATTAATAGTGCTTCCGCTTCCTTACTCTCCGTACCAATAATAATGCGTGCCGCATGAAGAGTGTCATGAACGGCAGAACCCTGTGCTAAGAATTCGGGATTGGAGGCAACTTCAATCTTCACATCACGAATTAGAAAATCTTTAATAAACCGTTCTACCTTGTCATTGGTTCCTACCGGAACCGTGGATTTTACAACAACAAGGCAATCCCTCTCTACTGATTCCGCAATCTGTCTGGATACTGTTGCAATATAACTTAAGTTTGCCGATCCATCCGGTAATTCCGGAGTACCCACACCAATAAAAATAGCGTCTGCATCTTTATAAGCATTTTTATAATCCACTGTGTATTGCAGCCTTCCTGCTGCATAGTTCTTCTGCATCAGTTCTTCCAGACCTTCTTCATAAATCGGAGATACACCGGATTCCATTAACTT
>CAYXCV010000407.1:0-1088 GCA_964463365.1 uncultured Kineothrix sp. | reverse complement strand
AATCATATAAAATATCAATCATTCTATAGTCTATATTTCTATCATATATTTCCGGGGAAGACAGCCGCTCTTCAAAAGCATAGCAGCTCACTTCTCCCAGCATTATTTTCCCATTTACTTTTTTTAATTCTTCGGTTATATTCTCTACCGGAAAACAGATTCCTAATTCTATCCGGGAGTCGGTTTCCTGTATAATTTTTTCATATATGCCTGTCAGCCATCCTTCTCTGTTGCTATAAGGAAGATTCAACTTCTTAGCGATTGCCGGAAGCATAATATTACATAACCATAGTATTCTCATTGAAATCCCCCATTTCTGCCTTAACAGACCGCCTTATTTGGCGATAATTAGGCGTACTATTTATACATTAAAGATTTAACTTTATTATATATATGAGCCGTGGATTTATTTCTAGCCAGCCACGTCCGAAATGCTGAAAGTGTCACAATCATCACTGTCTTATATTTAAATACCTGTCCTTTTGTCATATACTTTGCCGTAATTTCTTTATGCTCTATTTCTGATCTTTTCCTGTTTTCTCTCGTTTCTGAAAATCCGCCGCCTTCATAAACTGCTACTAACAAAGGCATATATACTGTCTTTGCCTTTCCTATAAAATAGCACCATAGAAAATGATTATAATCCGCTCTGACTTTATAACCAATATCAAATTTTTTCTGTTTTACTAATTCCGCTTCATAAAAACAGGCCTGATGACACGGTACATTGCGGTAGCATGCAAAAGCATCTATATTAGGATTCGAGCTTACTCTCTCGGAAGTAAGCCTCTCATAAATATCTCCGTAAAAAATATAGGGGGTTTTGTCCTTATTTTTTTCTATCTGTTCACTTACCTGCTGTAAAACTTCCGCATCGTTAAAAACATCTCCGCAATTTAAAAAATATACGTAACGACCGTTTATATGTTCTGCCGCCTGATTCATTGCATCGTAGATACCCTTGTCTTGTTTCTGAAATAACCGAATCCTCTCATCTTGTGGAAGAGTCTCTACGGAACCGTCCTCTGACATGCCATCCTTAACAATTATTTCATAATTATCGTACGTCTGCATCCTTATGCTGTCTA
>CAYXCV010000406.1:0-1106 GCA_964463365.1 uncultured Kineothrix sp. | reverse complement strand
GTAATTATTTATTGGAAGGAGGAGTGAAACATGCGTATAGAGGCTTATTCACAAATACAACAAGTTTACAAAGCGACCAAAACTGACAAAAGCCAGAAGAAACCTAATGCAGCTATGTCTGACCAGCTTGAGATTTCCACCATGGGAAAAGATTATCAGGTTGCAAAACAAGCAGTGGCAGGTAGTGCAGATGTCAGAGAAGAATTAACAGCTCCTCTCAAGAAAAGTATTCAAGCGGGTACTTACGAGGTGAGTGTCGATAAATTTGCTGATAAACTATTAGAAAGATTAAAAGAAATGAGGTAGTCCCGTGGCAAGTTTGATGGAAGGCCTGATTGATGTATTGGGCGAATTATGTACAGAGTATGAGAACTTGCTGGGACTGTCCACAGATAAGACACCGGTTATTATATCCGGTAATTTAGAAGAGCTATCAAAAATCACGGATGAAGAACAAATCGTTGTAAGCAGAATTAATCATTTGGATCATAACAGACAAGAAGTGATCCGTGATATTGCCAACGTAGTAAACAGGGATGTTGAAGATTTGAAGCTTACGAATATCATACAAATGCTGGAACCGCGGCCGGTGGAACAACAGAAGCTGGCAGTAGTTTATGACAGATTAAAGGATATCGTACACAAGGTACAGAGAGTGAACATGCAGAATAAGGAACTACTCTCCAATGCCCTTGAGATGATTGAGTTTGATATGAACATGCTGAACGCGATGAAAGCAGCTCCTGAAACAGCTAATTATAACAAAGGTGCTTATAGTTCAGGCAGTGTAATAGGAGTAGACAGAAACAGCTTTGATGCAAAACAATAATCCTGAGAAGAGGTAATATCATATGGCATTATTTGGAAGTTTATATGTAGGAACATCCGGTTTACAAACAAGTCAAAACGCGCTTAACACAACAGCGCATAATATGGCTAACGTAGATACCGTAGGATATACGAGACAACAAATCCTACTCGGTACGAGGAGTTATAATACTCTTTCAATCAGTGCGTCCGCTGTTGCATACCAACAGTATGGTCTGGGCGTATACTTTTCCCAATCAAGACAAGTTAGAGATCAATTTTTGGACCTTTCCTATCGC
>CAYXCV010000405.1:0-1113 GCA_964463365.1 uncultured Kineothrix sp. | reverse complement strand
TGCGGTCATATCTGCACTTACCACATTAAGTACACAGCTTCGCAAACATCCTATTATTTTTATTATATTTGGTATCTGGATGGCAGTACTTCAGAAGTTCCAATCAACTCTCCTGCCTGATGCCCCTTTGTTCTTCACTACAATTTACAGACTATACAAGTTTATATTCTAAGCTTTTCCGGTAAGCTTATCCGCAAGCTTCATAGATAATTCCACTACCGCATCGGAATTATAATGTACATGCTCGCCCCATCTGCCAAGTCCATATACTTGCTTTGTTTTGGCCCAGGTTAGCAGTTTATCCATGATCATTGGTTTGTCTATGGTGTTAAGCGGATAAGCATACTCATTCATATAATGGAAATGACCGCTTTCCGGTTCTATTCTTTCCTTATTTGTTTCTGTCCAGTATCCTTTGGAATTAGGGCAGAAGTTGTGCCGAACAAGGATTCTATGATAAGGAAGTTTCTCCTCCGGGTAATAGAGCCAGTGTGCCTCTGTATCCAGTCTTTCTTTATGGTATTCAATCTGAGTGGAGCTGTATTTCAGTCTCTTAATCTCCTGCCATAACTCCTCCGGCATACCGTTAATTTGCTCAAATTCCATCCAGGGAATGGTTGTTATGACGTAATCTGCCTGATAAACGGTTCCGTCCTCGCAGGTCACCTGCTTCCGAACCGTATCCATCCTTTTCACAGAAGAGCTTACTATGATCTGATCCCTGATGGCATCCTGCATCCGCAGCCATAATTCTCCATATCCATACTCCTTCGGATAGAAAAACTCAGCGTGTCCCGGCTGTTCGCCATAGGCGCGTTTATTTTTGCAGCTTTCCAGCGTTTCTTCATAAGACACATTAGGGAGCTTGTCCAACCAATAGGTACCCAGTATATTCAAATCACGTCCAAACATCTTCTCATTATAGGGAAGCATATATTCTTCTGCAATCTTTTTCCCCAGCTTCCAATAAATCCAATCCACAAAACCTTTGGGCATCTCCTGCCCATTATTGCAGCCTGCCTCTGCAATAGAGTCCAAATACTCCTGCTGCTTCTCCGGCTTCATTTGCCAGATATTTGCCTCAAAGGGATGATTAATATATCCTCCGTCAAA
>CAYXCV010000404.1:0-1143 GCA_964463365.1 uncultured Kineothrix sp. | reverse complement strand
TACTAATATTTGATACTTCTAACTTTGTAAACTTTCCGATTGGCGGGCAATTGACCAGTATCGGCAATTTTCTGCGCTACATATGTGAAGAGCACCCAGAACGCACGGTAGGTATTATGCTAATCGGAACAACCTTAGTCCCCGAGGAAGTGGGAAAGATAAAAAAAATTGAATTATACGGAAGAAAGATAGAGTTTCTTCCTGTTGTTCTGGCAGAAAAGGATCTGGGTAATACAACGAAGTCTTTAAGGCTTCAATATGTAAAGGGGCTGCTTAGAAACAAAAAGAATATAAAAATTAAGAAATGGGATTGCTGCTATATTCACGCACCGGAAGCATATGGTATTGTGAAGCTTTTTTGCAGGCGGTCCCAATGTGTTATTTTCTCACATGGCAGCTACTTTAATATGGAAAAAGGCTTTCGTTTCTTTAAAAAAAATGTCTTGATAGTAAAAGGCTTTGTAGCGTATTTAAAGTGGTTACTGAAGAGTGCGGATATGATTCTGCTGCTTGATAATGACAGTATGAGAGAGTATACTCCTTATAACTCTAATTTAATCAAAGTAGGTAATTCCATCGTATGTCCGGACATACCCGAAGAAAGACATGTCTTAAAAGATGGAAAAGTAACAAACATACTTTTTGTCGGACGCTTGTCCAAGGATAAGAGAGTGGAGCCTATTATTGAAGCGGTAAAAGGTGCCAGGGAGTCGATGCATTTAACCATTGTGGGTGATGGAGAGGAGTATCGTAATCTGATTAAACATGAGGGAGATCGTGTTCATTTTGTGGGAGCGGTGACACCCAAGGAAGTAAAAGAGTATTTGAAAAACTCGGATATTCTTGTTATGAATTCTGCATTTGAGGGAATTCCAATGACAATTTTAGAAGCCATCAGCTATGCCCTTCCGGTTGTCAGTACCAATGTGGGAGGAATCGGTTCGGTTCTTCAATTCGGTCTGGATTCGGAAGAGACCGATGGAACGTCTGAGAGTATCAGAGAAGCTATCTATAAAATAGAGAAATATTATGATGCGTATTCCGGAAATGCATACCGCAATTCCAAAGCATTTGATTATCGCAGGATCAATCAGAAGGTGTATGATTTACTTTGTAACTATTGGAAGGTATAGCTGTATCATA
>CAYXCV010000403.1:0-1145 GCA_964463365.1 uncultured Kineothrix sp. | reverse complement strand
ACTACTATCAATGGATAGTGGAGAACATAAACTCCAAAGCTTCTGGAGTTCAAATACACTGTAAAACGATTTCCTTTGTCAAACCAAGCCTTTCCGCAGCCTAGTATAGCAAGTATCATAATCCATAGGTATAGGTTAGTAAACACACTGTTCAGACACGCAGCCTCCGTATAATTACTTCCGTAATAATAAATCGTATAAGAAACTCCAAGTAATATTGCTATAATCAATAGAGGTATCTTCCACTTTTCAAGCTGTTCTATTACATGATTATGTGAAAAAATATAGTATCCTAGTAAAAACATAAAAACGTATATTCCATTTCGATATACTTCTACTACCGGCGTATTAAGTACAAAAGAGCTTCCCCATACAGGAAGAACCAAAAGAAGAAGAATCGGCATATTAACCTTGCTCCCAAGCTTCCGCAATGAATCCTTTTTATCTATTGCACGAAGGATCAGCAAAACTACGGAGGCGAGGAATAGCTCATGGGCAAACCATAGAGGGCCGATTCCCATCATACACCGAATCAAATATTGAATAATACCCGGCACTCCTGCCGCTTCCCCTGAAAACATACCAATATATAATGTTGTAATGTAGCCGATTATCCATCCAAGTATAAAAACACTTGCAATGGAAGGGATTAATAGCCGCTTTATCCGCTCTTTTATAAACTGCCTTCCGCTTCTTTTTTCCAGCGAGTGCCTGGCGCTGATTCCCCCGATTAAAAAGAGGCAATTCATAAACCAGGGATATACAAAGCACAAAAAGGCATCCATCTGAGGTATTCCCTTAATTCCAACGTTATTAATCACTCCCACACTATTAAAGGAATATATAATATGATAAACCACTACAATCCATACGATGCCAATTCTAATATTATCCAAATATAACTTTCTCATTTTATACCTCATCAATTCTACTAATATTAACTGACACAACTTCACTTGAGCCTCGAAGACTTCCCTCATCTGCAATTCCTATTTCCACAGGGTTTCCTAAGCAGTCATTAATTTTCTTACGGTTATTGTTATCATATAACTATCCAACATAGTACCAAATATAGTACCTACTATAGCTAAAACATAGAGCTAAACAGTTATAAGTAAAGCAAGCATACTATTCTTCTTTGTACC
>CAYXCV010000402.1:0-1147 GCA_964463365.1 uncultured Kineothrix sp. | reverse complement strand
TTAATATGACAAAAACAATGATTATTGAAGGAATGTCCTGCGGTCACTGTACCGCTAGAGTGCAGCAGGCATTAGAAGCAGTAGAAGGTGTAACCGGCGTAGTAATGAGTTTAGAGAATAAAAGTGCGGTGGTATCTATGCAGGAAGAAATTTTAGATGATGTACTTAAGGGAGTTGTGACCGAAGAAGATTATGAAGTAATTGAAATTAAATAAATCAATCTTTAATGTAAAACTAGTGTCCGATAGTCAGACACTAGTTTTAAATTTTATCTTCCAACATGCGATAACCAATACCAATCTCAGTAAATATATAATGAGGCTCTGCCGGATTATTTTCCAATTTGCGGCGAATATTTGCCATGTTTACCCGAAGTATACGATTATTATCATCGGCATAAGGTCCCCATACGTTAGAGATGATAGAATCATAAGTAATGACTCTGCCGGAATTCTGGGCAAGAAGGGAGATGATTTTAAACTCCACTTGAGTAAGGTGAATATCTTCACCATTTAAAGTAATTAAATGCTTCTCGAAATCTATGATAAGTCCGTCTGCCTGATAAGGTCTATGAATCAACAGAGAGTCTGTATTTAACCGATTGCTGTGCCTTAATGCGGTACGGATTCGGGCAAGAAGCTCGGAAGGTCCGAAAGGTTTTGTAATATAATCATCGGCACCTGTATCCAGTGCCAATACCTTTTCCTGTTCTTGAGTTCGTGCTGATATGACAATAATAGGAATGCTTGCCCATGTACGAATTTCTTTAATCACATCAATTCCATCAATATCAGGAAGTCCCAAGTCCAACAAAATAAGATCCGGACATCCGGAGGTAATCAGTGATAATCCAGTTTTTGCATTAGGAGCTGTGGTAATCTTATAACCCTGCGCAGTCAATGTTGTGGCCATAAAATTGCATATATGCTTTTCATCTTCGATAATAATTATGGATGTTTTAGCACTCATTGATTGATTCTCCTTCTAAAATATATAATCAAAAAATTTAAGTCTTAGGTAATACAAAATAAAATTCAGTTCCGTCTTTATGACATATTACATCAATTGTACCTTTATGTGCGGTTATAATAGTCTTGCAAATAGATAAACCGATTCCCATACCGCGCGAACTATCCGCTGAGGAGTT
>CAYXCV010000401.1:0-1152 GCA_964463365.1 uncultured Kineothrix sp. | reverse complement strand
GCCGATCAGTATATTGAGAAATTTGCACATAAGCATGGCCGTCAGTATGATGTAACAGTAGCAACATCGGACGGGCTGGAGCAAATTATTATAAGAGGGCAGGGTTGTGGTCTTTTATCAGCAAGGGATTTACGGGAAGAAATAGAGAGAGCAAATAATGAATTATATGACAAATATTTAAGCAAACAGCCGGGTGGGAAAAATTATATGTTTGATTCCTTACCGGAGGAGACCGCAATGCTGATAGATCATATCCGAGAGGAGAATGATAATTAATATGAAGAAATATCAATCACTAAAGAAGGTATATTACCGCAGCTTTACCATTTTAATTGTTATCCCCATATTGATTGTTTTTTTATCTTCCTTATATATAATAAATATAATGATTCGTAATTCGGCAATTATGAATATTAAAAGTGATCAGAGTACAGTAATAGCCAGTCTGAGGGAAGATATCAGAGGAGCATCCTTACAGCTATCACATTTTGTATATGTAAATAACAGTGAATTAATGGAAATAGCAGCTAAGACAAATACAGACATTCTTTCAGACAGATATACTTATACCAGACAATTAAATGATGCCTTTCAGGTAGCAATGACTCCAAGACAGGATATTATATCATGTATGGTATATATGAAAAGTGGGTCCGATACCTATTTAAAAGATAAAATAGTCATTCCGGATGAGATGATTAAGGGGGAAGAGTGGTATCAAAGCGCAATACAGAATAAGAATATCGTAAAGGTAGGGAGTTATGATACTTCCGATGAAAGGATTACTTATGCAAGGCTGAAAGGAAGAGAATTTATTATCGTGGTTGCTTTATCACCCGGAATTGCAGTAGATAAGGCAGAGAAAATAGAGATGATTTCCATGTTTGTTCAAACAAGGATTGGAAACAGCATAAAGGAATTTAATAAGAAATCTCATCTTGGAACAATGGTTATCTTAGATGAAAAGGATCGTATTATATACGGTGGAGTCATGGATGAGAATGCAGAATATTTAGTTTCTCAGATGAGATTAAATGAGGATGGGGTTTTTGATAATAAACTGGAAACTTCAGAAGGAAAAGTTCAAAGATATACAAGTGTCATTTCCAGTATAGAAGATACCGGGTGGAAAGTGGTTACTTATGTCATGCC
>CAYXCV010000400.1:0-1156 GCA_964463365.1 uncultured Kineothrix sp. | reverse complement strand
TAAATAATAAAAAACAAAATAAAATTTTATCAATATGTAATAAGATTAAAGATATAGATGGTCTTGCAAATAATTTGTTGAATATGATAGATGAAAAAATTCTATTAAATCACGATTTAATAATTATGATGCAAGTAATGTGGTCGTATAATAAATTCAGAAATGTTAAACTGATAAATGAGGATGCAATAAGTGATGAAAATTCTTTGATGGCGGTTACAGTAATTAATCAAGCAATAGATACTATGGTTGAGGTTATTCAAGAAGATAATTCTGAATTTGATGAAACTGAACTAAAATTTGCTTGTTGGGAAGCGGTGAAAAGAAATTCTATCAAATTCTACTCTCAAATTTGGGAGAACAGGTATGGAAAATTTATAGGAGAGCCACTTAAACAATGTGATACAGACGAAGCAGATGGTACTTTGGAAAGATATATTGAAAACATAATATCATGTAACGAGATAGATGATGAAAATGTGTGGGTAGTGTGCATTTTTACATATTATATGATAGATAAAGGATATACTTCTAAGATTCCTTATTTTCCACCTTTTATGAAGATTGCATTACAAGCATTTAGTACCATAAGAAGCAACATGAAGAAGAACCAATTCAAAGAAAAATTGAAAGGTAATGTTGGAGAGCAAGTTTCCCATTATTCTATTGATGATATTGATATGATGAACGGAAATGAGTTTGAACACTTTGTTTGTGAATTATACTCTAAAATGGGTTATAAAGCAGAGGTAACAAAACAAACTGGAGATCAAGGATTAGATGTTATTGCAGAACGTAATGGAATAAAAGTGGGAATACAGGCTAAATGTTATTCAGGAACAGTTGGCAATGCAGCGGTTCAAGAAGCGGTAGCCGGAAAAAACTTCTACCATTGTGACAAGGTTGTGGTTGTAACCAATAATTTGTTTACTTCATCTGCAATAGAACTGGCACAAGCCAACGAGGTAATATTGTGGAATAGAGATATTCTAAAGGAAAAAATTAAGGAATTGATGTAATTCAGAAGGGGATAATATGGTTATTTTTACTAAAAAGAAGCAAAATCTAACTCTTCAAAATGAAGATTTAAGTGATACATTTAATATGGGTAAACCAGAAACTAATATAGGTAATTCACATAAATTTGATTTGAATA
>CAYXCV010000399.1:0-1157 GCA_964463365.1 uncultured Kineothrix sp. | reverse complement strand
AACAAATTATGCCGATTTATGACAAGCCAATGATATATTATCCGCTATCCACATTGATGCTGGCGGGAATCAGGGAAATACTTATTATTTCCACGCCAAGGGACTTGCCTGTGTTTGAAGATTTACTCGGTACAGGTGAACAATTGGGAATTCGAATTGAATATGCGGTACAGGAGCATCCAAGAGGACTTGCAGATGCATTTATCATAGGGGCTGACTTTATAGGCAGTGACAGCGTTGCATTGGTGCTGGGAGATAATATTTTCTACGGACAGAGCTTTTCAAAAATACTGCGTGAAGTGGCAGCCAGAGGTAAAGGGGCAACTATATTTGGTTATTATGTCAGGGATCCCAGAGAATATGGCGTAGTTGAATTCGATCAAAATGGAAAAGCATTGTCTATCGAAGAAAAACCGGAAGATCCGAAAAGTAATTATGCGGTACCGGGACTATACTTTTATGATAATGATGTTGTGGAAATTGCAAAAAATGTAAAGCCGTCAGCTCGCGGAGAAATCGAAATTACGAGTATTAATAATGAGTACCTAAACCGCGGCACATTGATGGTAGAAACTTTGGGTCGTGGTTTTGCATGGCTTGATACCGGCAATCATGAGTCCCTATTAGATGCTGCGAATTTTGTATCGGCATTTCAGACCAGACAGGGATTATATATTTCTTGTATTGAAGAGATTGCGTATAAAAGAGGATTTATTACAAAAGAACAGCTTATTAAGCTGGCGGAGCCTCTTATGAAGACGGATTATGGGAAATATATGGTAGAGGTTGCCAATGGGCTCTAAACGAATGAAAATGACCATTTTTATGGTTGTGATAATATTTATTACAATTATAGGTGTGGTATTATATACCAACAGGAACTCCATAAAGAAGAGATTCGATAAAAGCGTATCAGCAACTATGCAGGAAGAAGAGATATTGTCCGTCAGCGGCGATAGTAGGCAGATAGGCTCTAATACTCGTGCGTTTTTAGAGGATGAGACTTTCTTTGATTCGGATAAAAAGCCATATTCCTCCATAGAAAAGATGGAAAACAAAAGCCTTTCTCTTCTTATGACTTCTGTGCAGAAGGATCTGCGTATCCAGATCGTAGACAATGCCGGTAAGTTAATAACCGGAGAAAGCTTCTGCGTAGT
>CAYXCV010000398.1:0-1159 GCA_964463365.1 uncultured Kineothrix sp. | reverse complement strand
GACGCTGCAACACCAATTTCCGAACTGCGATGATACTCTACCGCATCCAGTTTCTGATTGGTTCCGTTACAAAATCCCACCTGTATTTCAAGCTGGCCGAAAAGACTGTTCTTAATGTCTGTAATGACAGGCAGTTTCTCTAAGGTTTCAATAGACGGATAATATACCACCGCATCCGTCGGTGCTTCCATTTCCTGCATTGCTTCCACAAGAGCATCCACCTGAAAACCACTAAAAACTCTTCCGTAAGCTGCATATGCTTTGTCATTTACTGATTGAATCTTCACCTATACTTACGCCTCCTATTCTACATAACAATTCTTCACCGTTGTTACTTTATTGACTATGTATCTATTATAGGAGTATTCTTTGCACTTTTCTACCAAATACTTGGCTATTTCATATCACTTACTTGTCTTTTTCTAATTTCTTTTCTATATTTATCAGGAGAAATCCCAAAACGAGCCGTAAAAGCTTTGGAAAAGCTTCTGCCATCGGGAAATCCATTATTTTCTGCAATCTTATTGATTGATTTATCTGTGTTTAAAAGCTCTTTAAATGCATATTCCACACGTACATTTAGAATATATGTTTTATAATTTACATTTGCATATTTCTTAAATATGCGGGATAAATAGGTAGGAGAAAAACCAAAGATTCCTGCCACCCGCTCTAAAGTTACATCTTCTCTAAAATTGTCTTCCACATAAGAAGTTATTTTTACCAGCTTCTGCATCTGTCTGCTCTGCTTCATTCTCTCCTTATTTACATTTTCCTCCCGGTACTTTGTTACAAGATAATACATCATCCTATAGTAATCACTCAGTACTTCCAGTTCATATCCATATCTCTTCTCAGCATAGGCTGTATACATCTGCTTAATCAGCCGAACAAATTCCGCATCCTGCTCTTTATAACCTTCTGAGGTATGGCGAAACAGCATATATTCCTCTACCTTATATTTTTCAAATTCATCCTTTGGAATCTGAAGAACGATAGTAAAGTTCTCTTTCGGTACATCTATAGAATGTACTTCATTGGAATTCACAATAATAAACTTTCCTCTGGACAAACCATAATATGAAGTATTGATATAGAAATCAATCTCTCCTTCAAATACAAGAAAAATTTCCACACTATCATGCCAGTGCTTGCTGAC
>CAYXCV010000397.1:0-1161 GCA_964463365.1 uncultured Kineothrix sp. | reverse complement strand
TGGTATGGGCAGCTTATGGCAGGTCCCCAGATGCTGGCATATGTGTACCAGATTCATTACTGGATGGAAAAATATAAGGTTAGGGTACTTTGGTAGTATGATTAATATCCGACAAGTAAGGGAGGTAGGAATGTTTTTGGATAGTACAATTCTTGTTGTAGGGGGAGATAAAAGGCTTTATTACTTAACCAAAAGGCTAAAAGAATATTTCCCCAGAGTCACAGGATATGCACAAATAGATCAACAAGATATTATTTCAGACGATTCTTTCAAGGAGGCAATGGAACTGGCCGATATTATAATAGGGCCTATACCGTTCACAAGAGATAACATTCATCTTGTATCCGAAACCGTGAATAAGATAACGCTACGGAATCTTTGTGATAATTTGCATCAAAATCAATTGTTATTTGCAGCTAATATTCCGGAAGAAGTTTTATTAGAATCAGGGAAAAAGGGTGTTACCTGTCATGATTTCATGAAGATGGAGCAGGTGGCAGCCGATAATGCGATTGCCACAGCGGAAGGAGCCATAGCAGAGGCTATTACCTTAAGTGTCAGCAATATGTATTTAAATAATTGCCTGATTCTTGGCTACGGCAGGTGCGGTAAGGCAATTGCGGAAAGAGCAAAAGCGTTAGGTGCCAATGTGACAATTGCAGTGCGAAATGAAACTGTGCAATCAGAAATATTACAACAAGGTTATCACGCAATCTCATTAAAGAAAGTATCAGATATTGCAGAAAACATGCAATTTATTTTTAATACCATACCGGCTATGATGCTGACTGAATCTATCCTATGTAACCTGGATCAAGATGCCGTTATCATAGATATAGCATCAGCTCCCGGAGGGACGGATTTTAAGGCATGTGAGCAGTTAAAGATTCCGGCAGTACTGTCTCTTGGAATTCCGGGCAAATATTCACCCAAATCAAGTGCAGATATTTTACTTGATGCAATTCTTCAAACACTTCATTGTTATGACAAGAATTAAGAAAGGCCTGATTGCTATATGAAATTAAAGGGAAAAAATGTAGGATTCGCTATCACCGGATCCTTTTGTACTTTTGATAAAATCATAAAAGAACTGAGAAATCTGAAAGAAGAAGGAGCAAATATTATTCCCATACTGTCTTTTCATGCGGGAAGTATGGATAC
>CAYXCV010000396.1:0-1162 GCA_964463365.1 uncultured Kineothrix sp. | reverse complement strand
GTGGAAGCAAAAGTGGAAACAGAGGTTGACAAATAAGGTTTTTTTACATAGAATCAAATAACAATAGATGATATGATATAAACGTAGAAGAGAAATAGTAAGGATAGTGAGCGTTTCAGAGAGAGAACCGGCAGGTGTGAGGTTCTTACGTAATGATCCCGAACCGGCCTTGGAGTTCTGTATGAAAAATATAACATAGTTATAAATACAGCGTAGCACCGGCGTTAACGGTAGGTTAAGTTGAATATGGCATTTGATGCTGTGTTAATTAGGGTGGTAACGCCGGGTTTTCGGTCCCTTTTATGGGAGGAAGGCTCGGTATTTTTAATTTATAAGAAGATGAAGGAGAGTAAAGAAATGGCTGACAAAAAATTAGTAGAAGCGATTACGTCTATGGACGAAGATTTTGCACAATGGTATACAGACGTTGTGAAAAAAGCAGAATTAATTGATTATTCCAATGTAAAAGGCTGTATGGTGATCAAACCGGCCGGATATGCAATCTGGGAACTTATTCAGAGACAACTGGATGATATGTTTAAGGCGACAGGAGTGGAGAATGTTTATATGCCTATGTTCATTCCGGAAAGTTTGCTGCAGAAAGAAAAAGATCACGTTGAAGGGTTTGCGCCGGAGGTGGCATGGGTAACTCATGGAGGACTTCATCCCCTGCAGGAGAGAATGTGTGTAAGACCTACTTCGGAAACACTTTTCTGTGACTTCTATAAGGGTGATATTCATTCTTACAGGGATCTGCCGAGAGTATATAACCAGTGGTGCAGCGTCGTTCGTTGGGAGAAGGAGACCAGACCGTTCCTCCGTTCCAGAGAGTTTTTATGGCAGGAAGGACATACGGCACATGCCACTTACGAAGAGGCACAGGAAAGAACATTGCAGATGCTTGATGTTTATGCTGATTTTTGTGAAAAAGTGCTTGCAATACCTGTTGTAAAAGGACAGAAAACAGAAAAAGAGAAGTTTGCAGGAGCAGAATCAACCTATACCATAGAAGCGCTTATGCATGACGGTAAGGCATTGCAGTCAGGAACAAGCCATAATTTCGGCGATGGCTTTGCCAAAGCTTTTGAAATACAGTATACAGATAAGGACAATAAACTGAAATATGTTCATCAGACATCCTGGGGTATGTCAACCAGAATCA
>CAYXCV010000395.1:0-1164 GCA_964463365.1 uncultured Kineothrix sp. | reverse complement strand
GAGTAATAGATAAGTTCCTTTTTTATTTAAAGGATAATAGATGAAAAGATTAGTGATAGGAATACTGGCACACGTAGATGCCGGAAAGACAACTTTATCAGAGGCCATGCTTTATACAAGCGGCAGTATCAGAAAAATGGGAAGAGTGGATAATAAGGATGCTTTTTTTGATACCTACGGATTGGAGAGGGAAAGAGGAATAACTATTTTCTCGAAACAGGCCATCATGCAGTTTGATGATATGCAAATAACACTTCTGGACACTCCGGGTCATGTGGATTTCTCGGCAGAAATGGAACGAACATTGCAGGTGCTTGATTATGCGGTGTTGATTGTCAGCGGAGCGGATGGTGTGCAGGGACATACGCATACCCTCTGGCAACTTCTGAAGCGATATCAGATACCGACCTTTATATTTATCAATAAGATGGATCAGGCAGGAACGGATAAAGATCATGTTTTAGCTGGACTAAAGCACGATCTGGATGAGAGTTGTATTGATTTTAATCATAATCGATCAGACATATTTTATGAAAATATAGCAATGACTGATGAAACCGCATTAAATCATTTTTTGGATCAGGGTATGGTCGAAGAGGAGGAAATCGGGCGTCTTATAAAAAACAGAAAAGTATTTCCGTGTTTTTTTGGTTCTGCTTTAAAGGTAGACGGAGTCGACTTCTTTCTGGAGGGATTAAGAAAGTATACCATGGCTAAAGAGTATCCCAAGGATTTCGGAGCAAAGATATTTAAGATTATGAGGGATGAGCAAGGAAATCGTCTCACCTATATGAAAATAACCGGTGGAAGTCTGAAAGCAAGAACACTGCTTTCCAATCATGGGAAAACATGGGAAGAGAAGGTAAATCAGATACGTATATACTCTGGCGAGAAATATCAAATGGTAGATGAAGCGGAAGCTGGGTGTATTTGTGCGGTGACCGGGCTTTATCAGGCGAAGGCCGGTGACGGATTGGGATGGGAAAAAGAATCAGCGATTCCCATACTGGAGCCTGTCTTAAGTTATCAGGTCAATCTGCCGGTAGATTGTGACGCGGCAATGATGCTGCCTAAACTCAGACAACTGGAGGAGGAAGACCCGAAGCTTCAAATTGCCTGGAACGAGACATGGAAGGAAATACAAGTAAAGATTATGGGAGAGGT
>CAYXCV010000394.1:0-1169 GCA_964463365.1 uncultured Kineothrix sp. | reverse complement strand
GGGGGAAAAGTTTCCCCCTCATTTGTCAATAATTAATAATTTTCTTTCCTTACTTCAAAAAAGCTCTGTGACATACTGCACACCGGACATACTTCGGGAGCTTTCTTCCCGATAACCAGGTGTCCGCATATACGACATTCCCATATAGTTTCCTCGCTCTTTTCAAATACCTGCTGCATTTCCACGTTTTTCAGCAGTGCCCGGTATCTTTCTTCATGCTTTTTCTCTATGTCTGCTACTCTGCGGAATTTTTCAGCCAGTTCCGTAAAGCCTTCCGCCTCTGCGTCTTTGGCAAACCTGTTATACATATCAGTCCATTCGTAATTTTCACCTTCTGCTGCGGCAAGCAGATTGGCAGCAGTAGAACGAATCTGACCTAATTCTTGGAACCAGACTCTGGCATGTTCCTGCTCGTTCCTTGCTGTTTTTAAGAAGATTTCAGCTAACTGGTCATACCCCTCTTTGGCTGCTATGTTAGCAAAATAAGTATATTTATTTCTTGCTTGACTTTCTCCTGCAAAAGCCTCCATAAGATTTTTCTCGGTTTTAGTACCTGTATATATGTTATCGCTTCCTGCTTCTTCCACTTTAACAAATACAGATGCCGGTTGTTTACAAATAGGACAGGTAAATCCATCCAATATACTACCTTCATGAATATAACCACATACGCTGCAACGCCACTTTTCCATTTTTAAATCCTCCTTATTATTAGCTGTACTTTTAGTTTCAAATTTTAATAATGATAATAGCTTTACCACTTCTTCCTTTGGAAAATCATCAGAAGCATCTTCTTTTAAAATACGGTTAAGAAAATCCTCCGTAAAGGTACTCTGTGATAACATATACCCGGCCTCCCGCATAAGATCTTCGGCCATCAATCGGTTGGAAACAGAAAGAGCTTCGGCGAGCTGACGTTTGATAGGATCGTCGGTTTCATTCATAATTCCCAATGCAATCTTCTCTTGCTCCATCTTACTTTCAGCCAGTTTTCTTAATTGGTTGATAACTGATATGTTTTTCTCCTGTTGAGGCGGGAAATCCTTGGGTATTAAAGTAATGGCATGGGAGGGACAAGCGTTGGCACATGCGCCGCACCCAATACATTTCGATGCATCTATCTGACCGGTTTCCGTATCAGTAGCCCCGGTAGGACAGACATATAAGCA
>CAYXCV010000393.1:0-1179 GCA_964463365.1 uncultured Kineothrix sp. | reverse complement strand
ACCAAATCCAGATTGGCGTTAAGCACTTCTTCTTTTAATTTCACTAAATTCAATCGATTCACCTCTGCATCTTTTTCTCTTTGATATTCTCTGTAATTTCCTTTAAATGCTTCATAATATTATTTTCACCTCTGCCAAAATAATCATGAAGCTTTTCATATTCCGAATAAAGTTCATCATAAACTTTTTTATATTCAAGATTAGGAGTATACTTTACGCTTTGTACATTGCTGAGTCTGGCTACCGCTTCCTCCAAAGTATCAAAACCGCCATTTTCACTTCCCGCTGCAAGCGCTGCCCAGATAGAGCTGGATAGAGCCGCATTCTGTTTTGATCCTGCTACCTTGATTTCCTTACCCGTAATATCCGCATACACCTGCATAGCAAAAGGATTCTTCTGCGCAATACCTCCGGCAATGATGATTTCATCCACAGGAACATCATTTTGTTCAAAGGTTTCCACAATTTTTCTCGTTCCAAAAGCCGTAGCCTCAATAAGAGCCCGGTAAATATCTTCTGTTTTGGTCTGCAAGGTGCAGCCGATTAACATACCAGAAAGCTTTCCATCCACCAGAACGGAACGATTTCCATTCCACCAGTCCAGTGCCAGGACACCACTTTCTCCCGGTTCCTTTTGATTGGCAAGCGCGCTTAGGTAATCATGAATATTCTGACCTGCATTTTTAGCAGCTTCATAATAAGCAGCAGGCGTAATATTCTCAACCGCCCATTGGAAATGATCTCCCACGCAGCTTTGTCCGGCTTCGTAACCGATGTATCCCGGAATGATTCCGTCTTCCACTAATCCACACATGCCTGACACTTCACGTTCTTTATCCCCAAGAAGCATATGACAGCTTGAAGTTCCCATCATAATAAGCATCTGACCTGCCTTAGTCACACCGGCACCTACCGTAGCTCCGGCTGCATCCAGATGGGAAACGGAAACTGCGGTTCCTACTCTTAATCCGGTCAGCTCGGCCGCTTCTTTGCTTAGCACTCCTGCTTTAGTCCCTATTGGCACAACAGGACCTTTCATTTTATCTTCAATTACATTCTCAAGTCTTGTATCCAATGCCTTAAAAAATTCCTTAGAAGGATATCCCTCCCGTTTATGCCAAATAGCCTTATAACCCGCAGAGCAGCTGTTTCGCATAATTTTTCCTGTCAACTGCTGCA
>CAYXCV010000392.1:0-1192 GCA_964463365.1 uncultured Kineothrix sp. | reverse complement strand
ACATTCTATAATAGATAAAAGTACAATGAAAATTTAATAAGGAGGTGCTCCTGTACATGTTGTATGTTGTAATAGCAGTATTGGCAACTCTGGCTATCTCAGCACCTGTGTCCGCAATCTTAGCGACAACCTACCGTAAAAAGGTTGTAGAAGTAAAAATTGGTAATGCGGAAGACAAGGCGCGCGAGATTATTGATGATGCTTTGAAAACAGCTGAAACTAAAAAGCGTGAATCTTTGCTTGAAGTGAAAGAAGAATCCATTCGTACAAAGAATGAATTGGATAAAGAAGTTAAAGAGCGAAGATCGGAAGCGCAGCGTTATGAGCGTAGAGTTCAGCAAAAAGAAGAAAACATTGATAAGAAGGCAGATGCCATTGAGAAAAAAGAAGCTGTTTTAGCATCGAAAGAGGAAGCTATAGTGAAACAGCGGGAAGAAATTGCAAAACTCAACGAACAGCGACTACAGGAACTAGAACGAATCTCAGGTTTAACCTCCGAACAGGCAAAAGAATATTTATTGAAAATTGTTGAAGATGAAGTAAAACACGAATCTGCTGTAATGATTAAGGAAATGGAAAGCAGAGCTAAGGAAGAAGCAGATAAAAAAGCAAAGGAATATGTGGTGACTGCCATTCAAAAATGTGCAGCAGATCATGTATCCGAAACGACAATATCTGTAGTACAGCTTCCTAATGACGAGATGAAAGGCAGAATTATTGGTAGAGAGGGGAGAAATATCAGAACTCTTGAAACAATGACAGGCGTTGACCTTATTATTGACGATACGCCGGAAGCAGTCATTTTATCCGGCTTTGATCCGATTCGACGTGAAGTTGCAAGAATTGCGCTTGAAAAGCTAATTGTAGATGGTCGTATCCATCCTGCAAGAATTGAAGAAATGGTTGAAAAAGCGCAAAAAGAAGTTGAAGTAATGATAAAAGAAGAAGGTGAAGCGGCATCTCTTGAAGTTGGCGTACATGGTATTCATCCAGAGCTTATAAGATTACTTGGAAAAATGAAATTTAGAACCAGTTATGGTCAAAATGCTTTAAAACATTCGATTGAAGTAGCTCAGTTGTCTGGGCTTTTAGCTGCAGAGATGGGGTTAGATGTAAGAATGTCCAAAAGAGCAGGTTTACTGCATGATATTGGTAAAGCGGTTGATCATGAAATGGAAGGTTCCCATATTCA
>CAYXCV010000391.1:0-1204 GCA_964463365.1 uncultured Kineothrix sp. | reverse complement strand
TTAAAGGATTATCAAGCAAATACCAATCCAGCTCTCTTTCTTCACTCCACTCTCTCTCCTGAGCGAAATCCTGCCCCATGAAAAGAAGTTTTTTACCGGAATGGCCAAACATATACGAATATCCTACCCGCAGATTGGCGTATTTATCCACCTCATAGCCTGGCATTTTATTAACCATAGAACATTTCAAATGAACAACTTCATCATGAGAAAGAGGCAGAATATAATTCTCCGCACTGTTATAACTCATGGCAAACGTTAAGGCATAATGATTATTTTTCCTATATAAAGGATCTAATTTCATATATTCGCAGAAATCATGCATCCATCCCATATTCCATTTAAAACTGAAGCCCAAACCATCATCTGTAACGTCTCCGGTTACTTTAGGCCATGCCGTTGATTCTTCTGCAATGGTCAAAAATCCCGGATAAGTACCAAGTATCACTGAATTAAGATGCTTGAAAAACTCAATTGCCTCCAGATTTTTATTACCACCATACTTATTCGGAAGCCAATTCCCACCATCCTTGCCATAGTCCAAATAAAGCATAGAAGCAACTGCGTCCACACGGATACCATCGATATGGAATTCCTTCAGCCAGAATAAAGCGTTGGCTATTAAGAAATTCTTTACCTCGGTTTTCCCATAATTAAATATTTTAGTACCCCATTGAGCATGCTCACCCAGTCTGCTGTCCGGATGTTCATAAATGCACTGTCCATCAAACTCAGCAAGTCCATGTTCATCGGTTGCAAAATGAGCCGGTACCCAATCTAAAATAACTCCAATGTTATTCTCATGGAGTTTGTTTACTAAATACATAAAATCAGTAGGCTCACCGTATCTGGAAGTGGGAGCATAATAACCCGTCACCTGATATCCCCACGAACCATCATAAGGATATTCCGCAATACCCATAAGTTCAATGTGGGAATATTTCATTTCTTTTAAATACTCTACTATTTTATCTGCAAATTCTTTATAATTATAAAAACCATCAGGCATTCCGTCCGGATGTTTCATCCAGGAACCAATGTGACATTCATAGATAGCAACCGGTTCTTTGTTAAAGTCCTTGGTTTTTCTTTCTGCCATCCATGTCTTATCTTTCCATGTAAACGTTGATAAATCTGTAGTTTTAGATGCATTACCCGGTCTGAATTCCGCATAATTTGCATAAGGATCCGCTTTGTAAAGCTT
>CAYXCV010000390.1:0-1235 GCA_964463365.1 uncultured Kineothrix sp. | reverse complement strand
CAATCGAAGATGGATGTATTGATGCATGAAATCGAGATGCCTTTATCATATGTGCTTTATGATATGGAAAAAGAGGGAGTTAAAGTAAAGCCAGATGAATTAAAAGCATACGGTGAGGCCTTAAATGGCCGCATTGAAGAACTGGAAAAAAATATTCATCATCAGGCAGGGGAAGATTTTAATATTAACTCGCCCAAACAATTGGGGGTTATATTATTTGAGAAAATGGAACTGCCCGGCGGCAAGAAAACAAAAACAGGATATTCAACATCGGCAGATGTGCTTGAAAAGCTGGCGCCGGATTATCCTATCGTCTCAGATGTCTTGGAATACCGGGGATTGGCAAAACTAAAGTCCACATATGCGGAGGGGTTAGCTGCCTATATCGGGGATGATAACAGGATACACACAACCTTTAATCAGACGATTACGGCAACGGGAAGAATCAGCTCTACGGAACCTAATTTACAGAATATTCCTATGAGAATGGAATTGGGAAGACGGATAAGAAAGGTATTTATACCTAAAGATGACTTCTTGTTTATGGATGCGGATTATTCGCAGATTGAACTTCGTGTACTGGCTCATATGTCAGGTGATGAACAATTGATAGAAGCGTATCGTATGGATGAAGATATTCATAGAATTACAGCCTCCAAGGTTTTTCATACTCCATTTGAGGAAGTTACTGATTTGCAGAGACGTAATGCTAAGGCGGTTAATTTCGGTATTGTTTATGGAATCAGCTCTTTTGGATTGAGCCAGGATCTTAGTATATCAAGAAAAGAGGCATCCGAATATATAGAGCAGTATTTTGCAACTTATCCGGATGTAAAGAAATTCCTTGATTTATTAGTAGAGGATGCGAAAAAAGAGGGTTATATTACAACAATGTTTGGACGCAGAAGACCGGTTCCGGAACTTAGCTCCAGTAATTTTATGCAGCGTTCTTTTGGAGAAAGAGTGGCTATGAATTCTCCGATTCAAGGAACGGCGGCTGATATAATCAAGATAGCTATGATAAGGGTATGGAAACGTTTAAAGGATGAAAAATTAGAATCAAAACTGATTTTGCAGGTTCATGATGAATTATTGATAGAAACGGCTAAGGATGAAATAGAAGAAGTAAAGCTCATTTTAGAGGAAGAAATGTGCAATGCTGCTGAATTATCCGTGTCCTTGGAGATAGATATGCATACCGGAGAAAACTGGTATGAGGCCAAATAGAGAAAACA
>CAYXCV010000389.1:0-1241 GCA_964463365.1 uncultured Kineothrix sp. | reverse complement strand
TTGTAACTATTCAGAACCCCCTTTAGGTTCCAAATAATTTTGTGAAAAACAGAGAAAATAAAAAATCTGTTTTCACGTGATTTACTTCTTGTTAGTGGATAACCAACAGATGATTTATCAGTCATTTCTTTCTTTGTGGATTACTGATTTTTAATCATCATAATTATGTTTCAAATCCGATTTTTATCGGTTTTTGAAGAAATTTAGTAACACCAGAACCTTGAAATAATTGACTTATCCACAGTCATTTTGACGAATGGATGAATCTCTGTTATTCGCTTTTTTACTGACTTTCAGCTAAAATAGAATTATCAAATTTAGCGAAAGAAGGTGGTCTCTTTGACAGCAGAGGAAATGAATGAGCAACTATTACATCAAGTCAATTCTTTAACAGCAACACTTGCTGCCCAAACAGAGCTGATCGCTCAGCTCAATCAGACCATCCAGGAACTGAAGGAACAAATCAACAAGAATTCCAAGAACAGTTCCAAACCACCTTCAAGCGATGGTTTCAAGAAACCTTCGCCAAAGAGTTTACGAAAACCTTCTAGAAAGAAAGCTGGTGGTCAAGATGGCCATCAGGGTACACACCTTGCAGTCATTGCAGATCCAGATGAGGTGATTGGACATATGCCATCCTCCTGTGAAGGATGTCCCCATTATCAGATGTGCAAAGGGACAGCCTGCGTTGCTGAACGACGTCATGTCATTGATGCTGTTGTCACCGTTAATGTGACAGAACATCAGTTACTCGAAATACCTATCTGCATGCTTCATGGAGATAACAGAAAAGGGGCTTTTCCAGTTGGCATCAAAGCAACTGTACAGTATGGCGAAAATCTTCAAGCATTGTCGGTTGCATTAAACACTGTTGGCGCTGTCAGTGTAAAAAGAACACACGAGATTCTCTCTGGTGTTTTCAATATCCCAATTGCCACAGGAACTGTAAGTAACATGGTAAAACGCTGCGCTGATGCTGTGTCTGAAACTGTGAACACGATAAAGCAGAAAGTTATCGATTCTGGACTTGGACACTTTGATGAGACCGGAACCCGTGTAGACAAAAAGCTTTGGTGGGTTCATGACGCTTCAAACTGCGAATTCACATATCTCGATATCAGTCCAAAACGAGGATATCTTGGTATGGAACAGTGCGGAGTATTGCCGCTATTTCATGGTATTGCCATGCACGACTGCTGGGCTTCCTATTGGAACTATACCGATATACAACATGCAGTCTG
>CAYXCV010000388.1:0-1244 GCA_964463365.1 uncultured Kineothrix sp. | reverse complement strand
CCCTTATGATGGAGTGGGGAATCATAAGGGGGAATGATCCTTATTTGTATGGAGAGAAAGTAAGGGCTTACTTAAGACGTGGGGCAAGACCATTAAGAGGAGAGACGTTGTATCCTAATCCAAGGGTGGGGTATGGGGCGCTTTGCCTGGCGGATAGTTTGCCATTGTAATACAGTATTGACATAGCGCGATGATTTGCCAGTTCTGGGCTTTCTCAACGCAAGGAAAACAGTCGTGTTAGAATAGATAGGATATAATGCACTAAGAACCCTATAACACCACCAAACACATTAAGTATGAAATCATCGATATCACAGATTCCTCTTAGGGTAAAAGCTGTGTGGCTTCTATTATAATGATAATCGAGGAGAAACAGAGAATAAACCACTTGAAGGATTTGAGCTTTTTCCAAAAGAAAGGCAGAAAAATCCCCAAGGGAATAAAGTTTGCAATATTTCCAATCAAATTGATAATGGCATCAGCCCATAAAGGCTGTTTTGTCTCATTGCTTAATAAATGCGTGTAATATGAAATGGTTTGAAATGGCATTGGTCTGATATTCATTTTAATTCGATTCCAATATGACCCTTTTACATCAAATGGTGTCCTTCCAAATAAAAGCCAAAGCATGACACCACAGTATATAAAAAATAATATCCATAAATAACTTTGAAGCTTCCCTTGAATTTTTGGCATTACTTTACCTCACTATGAAAACCGGAATCCCTTTTCCACAATAGACTATATTATTTGCTTTCCGCACTTTCTATCACTATATCTTGTGATAGCGTATGCAGCAGCTCACTTGTTATATTTAATTGAAATTGTTCCAGTACATAATATTTCACAGCCTTACCAGAATCAGATATCTCCATTGAACTTGTTACAAGCCGCGCTTCCTCCAGTTTTTTTAAATGCATATACAATAAGGGTCTGCTAATATTAACAATTCTGGCTAGCTCGCTTACATATTGGCGCCCTTCCGATAATATGCCCACGATTTTAATTCTGGCAGGGTGTGATAAGGCATCAAATACCTTAATATAATCCTCATATTTACTTAATGTTAAGTCTCCTATAAATTTTTCCATATTAAATATCTTTCATCATTTTATCAATCGCTTCCACTTTTTCTTTTACAACAAGAATGTCTTTTTTCATATCGGCATTTTCTTTTTTGATTTCTTCAATAAAATCATTGAACTTATCCGCGTCTATACTTTTGATTTGATCCCTCTTAACAA
>CAYXCV010000387.1:0-1264 GCA_964463365.1 uncultured Kineothrix sp. | reverse complement strand
GTGTCATTTCCAGTATAGAAGATACCGGGTGGAAAGTGGTTACTTATGTCATGCCGGCTAAACTGACTGCTTCTTTTAATCGGATTGCATTTATTATGATTGCTGTGATTCTGTGCTTATTTCTAATGTTTTATATATTTTCACGTTATTTCCTTAAAAATATCATTGCACCTGTACATAGTATCGTTGGTGGATTTAAAAGTGTAGAGACAGGGAATCTGGATACTAGGGTGGAGTCAGCAGGACAGATTGAAATAAGAGAGATGATTCAATCGTTCAATCATATGGTTGAACGATTAAAGATATCTATCCGTGAAAAGCAAGATGCACAGGAAAAAAGACACGAAGCAGAGATGAAAGCACTTCAGTCACAGATTAATCCCCATTTCCTTGTAAATACACTTAATTCTATCCGTTTTATGGCGCAAGTATCACATTTTGATGGGATTCGTAAAATGGCAGAAGCCTTAATCAGCATTTTAACCTGTTCGTTCAGACAGAATGCAAGTTTATATAGTGTAAGAGAAGAACTTGAAGTTCTAAATAGCTATATATATTTGATGAAGATTAGATATTCAGATGGATTTGATGTGGAATACGATATTGACGAGACGTGTTTGGAACTAAGAATCCCTCGCTTAATTTTACAACCTATCGTAGAAAACTCCATTGTGCATGGTTTTTCAGAAATGGAAGATATGGGTTATATAAAAATTTCTATTTATCGCGAAGAAGATTCTCTTTTTTTAAGAGTAAGAGATAACGGAAAAGGAATGACAGAAACGAAAATTAATGATATTTTGATAAAAGGAAATAATCATCGGGAAGATAGCTATAATATTGGAATAGAAAATGTATACAACAGACTGAAATTAAGATTTGGTGAGGCATGTAGTCTAAAGATAGAAAGTAACCCGAGGGAATATACTACTACATTAATTATGCTTCCGGCGGTGGAGGAGACAGAGAGTGAAGAAAGTTCTGATAGTTGATGACGAGACAGTGGTTCGTTTTACACTTAGATCCATGATAGAATGGGAAGATTTGGGATATCAGGTGGTGGCGGATTGTATCAATGCCATACAGGCCTTAGACTATTTAATGAATCATGAAGTAGATTTATTAATAACGGATATGAAGATGCCTGACATGAGTGGTATTGAATTATTACGGCGATTGTCACAGACAAAGCAATTGCCTTTAACCTTAGTGCTGTCAGGGTATCATGAATTTGAGATGGTGAGGGAAGCATTCAGACTTGGTG
>CAYXCV010000386.1:0-1264 GCA_964463365.1 uncultured Kineothrix sp. | reverse complement strand
GTGTCATTTCCAGTATAGAAGATACCGGGTGGAAAGTGGTTACTTATGTCATGCCTGCTAAACTGACTGCTTCCTTTAATCGGATTGCATTTATTATGATTGCTGTGATTCTTTGCTTATTTTTAATGTTTTTTATATTTTCACGTTACTTCCTTAAAAATATCATTGCACCTGTACATAGTATCGTTGGGGGATTTAAAAGTGTAGAGACAGGGAATCTGGATACTAGAGTGGAGTCAGCCGGACAGATTGAAATAAGAGAGATGATTCAATCATTTAATCATATGGTTGAACGATTAAAGATATCTATCCGTGAAAAGCAAGATGCACAGGAAAAAAGACACGAAGCAGAGATGAAAGCACTTCAGTCACAGATTAATCCCCATTTCCTTGTAAATACACTTAATTCTATCCGTTTTATGGCGCAAGTATCACATTTTGATGGGATTCGTAAAATGGCAGAAGCCTTAATCAGCATTTTAACCTGTTCGTTCAGACAGAATGCAAGTTTATATAGTGTAAGAGAAGAACTTGAAGTTCTAAATAGCTATATATATTTGATGAAGATTAGATATTCAGATGGATTTGATGTGGAATACGATATTGACGAGACGTGTTTGGAACTAAGAATCCCTCGCTTAATTTTACAACCTATCGTAGAAAACTCCATTGTGCATGGTTTTTCAGAAATGGAAGATATGGGTTATATAAAAATTTCTATTTATCGCGAAGAAGATTCTCTTTTTTTAAGAGTAAGAGATAACGGAAAAGGAATGACAGAAACGAAAATTAATGATATTTTGATAAAAGGAAATAATCATCGGGAAGATAGCTATAATATTGGAATAGAAAATGTATACAACAGGCTGAAATTAAGATTTGGTGAGGCATGTAGTCTTAAGATAGAAAGTAACCCGAGGGAATATACAACTACATTAATCATGCTTCCGGCAGTGGAGGAGACAGAGAGTGAAGAAAGTACTGATAGTTGATGATGAGACAGTGGTTCGTTTTACACTTAGGTCCATGATAGAATGGGAAGATCTGGGATATCAGGTGGTAGCGGATTGTATCAATGCCATACAGGCTTTAGATTATTTAATGAATAATGAAGTAGATTTATTAATAACAGATATGAAGATGCCTGACATGAGTGGTATTGAATTGTTACGGCGATTGTCACAGACAAAACAACTGCCTTTAACATTGGTGCTGTCAGGGTATCATGAATTTGAGATGGTGAGGGAAGCATTCAGACTTGGTG
>CAYXCV010000385.1:0-1298 GCA_964463365.1 uncultured Kineothrix sp. | reverse complement strand
TTCATAACTTCATCCTCCTTTGCTTGTTTATCTCTTTCTTTACTCATATTATACCACCTTTTAATTACTTCTAATAGATAGTATAATAACCAAAAAATATAATATTACTTAAAAATTTATTATGTCTATAATGTTAGCATAAATGTTAGTCGACTTCAAGGTGAGTATATTAAAAAAGCAGAACGCTGTTCTGCTTTTTTATAAGCGGGTGATGGGAATCGAACCCACGTATCTAGCTTGGAAGGCTAGTGTTCTACCATTGAACTACACCCGCATGTAATATCCTTTACCGGACGATAAATTTTATCAACAGTTAGGATATTACCATAGTTTTTTGTAATACGCAAGACTTTTTCTTAAATTATTGACTTGATTAAACCGGTATCAATTAATTTAAGTATTTAGTTCCACCATCTTGTCTGATATATATTTTTCCATCTTTTCTTTTGAAACATCTAGTGCGATGGATAGTTCCGAATAAAGATTTTCCTCTGCCAGTTTTAGGTATTTTTCATCCATGGCAGTCGTTTTCTTACCTTGCGCTAATCTCTCTTGTTTACGCATATATAAGGTTTTTATCACTTTAACCAAATCGCGACTTTCGCAGTTACGGATTGTTTCTTTGTATTTTTCTTCCCTCTGCTTATCATCGCTAGTCATAAATTCCTCTATCTCTGGTATATCTTCGATTAGTGAATTTGCTTCATCTTTCGTTAATATAGCTCTGATGGTAGTTTTGTCACTATCCACTGGTGTAAATATCTTGCTCTCCTTCTGATGACAGGGACTTAACACATAATAAAGCCTATTTTTCGTGACGCCCTTCATGTTCAGAGTAGTGATATCTGCTACTTCACATACCCCCGTGGTTCCGTACACAACATATTCTCCTTTTTCAAACATTTTATCCCTTCTTTTCTCAATATTGTTGTTGGTTTCTACTTACTATTCTACCCTAAAATCGAGGGTTTTGCCAATTTATTTTGGCTTTCATTCATTTTGACTGATTTAGTCTATATAATGATGAACATTTTTGTTTATATTTACCACGAATAATTTGAATAAATCTAAAATTTATTATATTAGATTTTTTATCGCTTTAAAATATGCGTTAATAAGTATTCTATTTTATAAATTTTTATCAATAAATAGAGATTCCATACTAAATACAAAGTTTTAAAGTAAAAAAAGAATCATTATAAAATGTAATGATTCTCTTATCCCTTTATTCTATTATTCTAATGTAATCCAACCTTCCATTTCATCAAAATTAAACTCCATTAAAATTGTAACTGTTC
>CAYXCV010000384.1:0-1302 GCA_964463365.1 uncultured Kineothrix sp. | reverse complement strand
CTTCGTACGGATTCTACGAGAATTTCCGAAGAAGCAGAAAAATTAACGAAAGAATATATTAATAATAAATATGGCAGTGAATATGTTGCGGTAGCAAGCAATGAGAAAAAGACAACAAAGAAGGTTCAGGACGCACATGAGGCAATCAGACCGACGGATTCAGATAGAACTCCGACAGAAATAAAAGAGTCTTTATCCAGGGACCAGTTCAGACTTTATCAGTTAATATGGAAGAGATTCCTTGCAAGTCAGATGAATCCTGCTAAATATGAGACTACATCTGTGAAGATTGATGGAAATGGTCATCGTTTTACAGTTGCAGCGTCCAAAGTTGTTTTTGATGGATTTATGTGTGTGTATACAAACGATGATGAGAAGGAAGATAATAAGACGCTGATTAAAGGTATTGATAAGGACACCAAGTTAGAATTGGAAGCCTTTGATTATAAACAACATTTCACGCAGCCTTCCCCGCACTATACGGAAGCTTCTCTTGTTCGCTCATTAGAAGAGCTGGGAATAGGACGTCCCAGTACCTATGCTCCCACGATTACAACAATCTTGGCCAGAAGGTACGTGGTAAAAGAAAATAAAAATCTTTATGTGACTGAGCTTGGTGAGGTAGTCAATAAGATAATGTTAGAGGCTTTTCCTACCATAGTAGATGTAAACTTTACCGCCAATCTGGAAACACTTTTAGATGGAGTGGAAGAGGGAACTGTGAATTGGAAAACAGTCATCTCTAATTTTTATCCGGACTTGGATGAGGCGGTTAAAAAAGCAGAGGAAGAACTGGAACACGTTAAGATTGAGGACGAAGTATCAGAAGAAATATGTGAAAATTGCGGAAAGAATATGGTAATTAAGTACGGACCTCATGGAAGATTCCTTGCATGTCCCGGATTCCCCGAGTGTAGAAATACAAAACCATATTTAGAAAAAATAGGAATTGAATGCCCGCAGTGCGGAAAAGATATTGTGCTTAAAAAGACAAAAAAGGGAAGAAAGTATTATGGATGCATGGACAACCCAGAATGTGATTTCATGGTATGGCAGAAACCATCCAGTGAAAAATGTCCGGAGTGCGGTACCATTATGCTGGAAAAAGGAAATAAGCTAGTATGTTATAATGAAACATGTGGACATATCATAAATAAACAAAATAATTAACAAAATAGGAAAAGAAAGGTTTTATTTTCTGAAATTGTTATATAATTTAATGAATTTTAAAATAATTCCCCTCGGAGTCGTTGATATTACAAAAACACTGTGGTACAATTAGCGTGTTAAGTACAGATTTCG
>CAYXCV010000383.1:0-1318 GCA_964463365.1 uncultured Kineothrix sp. | reverse complement strand
ATTCTTATGGTATAGTATTCAAACGAGATTAGATTTAGGTCTTTTTTTTATGCTCAAAAATGGAGGAAAAATATATGCGTACGAAAATTACATTAGCATGTACAGAATGCAAGCAACGTAACTACAATACAACAAAAGATAAGAAAGAACATCCGGATAGAATGGAAACAAAAAAGTATTGTAGATTCTGTAAAACTCATACTTTACACAAAGAAACTAAATAATAAGTCTGTGATTTTTGAAAGGAGTACAACATGGGAGATTCTGCAAAGACAGATAAAGCACCGAAAATAAGTTTTTTCAAAGGTGTAAAAACTGAATTTAAGAAAATTACCTGGCCGGACAAAGATTCACTTCTCAAACAGTCCGTAGCAGTCGCATGTATCTCGGTTGTGTTAGGGGTTATTATTGCTATACTTGATTTCGTATTACAGTATGGTATAGATTTCTTGACAACGTTGTAGAGTGAGGGTGAATAGATGGCAGAGGCAAACTGGTATGTAGTACATACCTATTCGGGTTATGAAAATAAGGTCAAAGCCAATATTGAGAAGATAATTGAGAACAGACATCTGGAAGAAGAAATTCTTGAAGTTCGCGTTCCTATGCAAGAAGTTGTAGAAGTAAAAAATGGGACAAAAAAGAATGTACAGAAAAAACTGTTCCCGGGTTACGTTCTTATTAATATGGTGATGAATGATGACACGTGGTACGTTGTCAGAAATACAAGAGGTGTTACTGGCTTTGTAGGACCGGGAAGTAAACCGGTACCGCTTACCGAAGCAGAAATGAAACCTCTTGGTATTAAAATGGATAATATCTCTGTGGATTTTGCAGAGGGAGATACGATTTCAGTTGTTGCTGGTGTGTGGAAAGATACCATTGGTGTTGTTCAGAGGATAGATTTCGGCAAGCAAACAGCAACTATTAATGTGGAATTATTCGGCAGGGAAACTCCTGTTGAGATTAGCTTTGCTGAAGTTAGAAAATTGTAATAAGATATTTAGTAAGATTATGCATTGATATAATCTTGTTTAAATATAGGTAATGACAAACGTTCCGTAAGTTTTCGGGACAGTGGGAGCAACGCCCGGCGAGCCGTTCATATAGGCAAGATGGGAATATGCGCCAAACCACAATATTTTAGGAGGTGCCAAAATGGCAAAGAAAGTATCAGGATATATTAAGTTGCAGATTCCTGCCGGAAAAGCGACACCGGCTCCACCAGTTGGTCCTGCACTTGGACAACATGGTGTAAACATCGTTGAATTTACAAAACAATTCAACGCAAGAACAGCAGACAAAGGTGACGTAATCA
>CAYXCV010000382.1:0-1330 GCA_964463365.1 uncultured Kineothrix sp. | reverse complement strand
TAACCCAGATTTCACCATGAAAAATATCTTTATCCTCTTCCATAGTCAATATTCTAGCATTATAGAATCGAATATTCATATTAGTTTCCAAGCCTTTCCAACATTAAATCAAGTTTTTAGGTCCAAAATTTTCAGGCAGAAGCTCCTTTAAGGTTTTTATATAGTATTCATTCTCGGATTTTGCAATAATAATCTCAAACTTTTCAGACTCACAAAATTCCGCCATTACCTGTCTGCATACTCCGCATGGGAATGCATATTGACTAATTGTACTTCCTTCCGACGAACCCACAACAGCTATCGCTTTAAAATCACGTTCTCCTTCACTTACTGCCTTAAAGAAAGCAGTACGTTCTGCACAATTGCTGGGGCCATATGCCGCATTTTCTATATTGCAGCCGGTATAGATGCAACCTTCTGTTGTCATCAGAGCAGCTCCTACCGTAAAATGCGAATATGGTGCGTAGGAGTTGTTTCTTGCCAGCACAGCTTCTGCTATCAGTTTGATTGCTGCCTCTTTGTCTATCATCATAAACCTCCACGCCTATTTAAAATCTTTTCACAGACTCTGTCACCAACTTAGTAAACTTCGGTGCTGCAATGTCAGCCGCTTCCTGTACTTCCTCGTGAGTTAATGGATTATCACTCATCCCTGCGGCAAGATTAGAGATGCAAGATATTCCGCACACCCTCATCCCCATATGATTTGCTGCAATTGCTTCCACTACTGTACTCATTCCAACCGCATCGCCGCCCAGTGTACGAACCATACGGATTTCTGCCGGAGATTCAAAGGATGGACCGGTAAACTGAACATATACCCCCTCTTTCATCGGGATTTCATAACCGGAAGCAACCTCTTTTAATACTTTCTGCAATTCTTTATCATAGACCGTACTCATATCCGGAAAGCGGATTCCTAATTCTTCTATATTCTCACCGATTAACGGATTTTGGACGAAGCTGGAAATATGGTCGGTAATCATCATTAAATCTCCCTCTTTGAAGTCATAATTGACTCCACCGGAAGCATTGGTCAAAAATAATATCTCTGCACCCATAAGTTTCATTAAACGGGTAGGCAATACCACATCTGCCATAGGATAACCTTCATAAAAATGCACCCTGCCCTTCATACAGACAACCGGTACGTTATCAATATATCCAAAAATAAACTTCCCGGCATGTCCGGGAACTGTGGATACGGGGAACCCAACAATTTCATCATAAGGAAGTTCGGCTTCCACCTGTATGGTATCTGCGAAATTACCTAAACCTGACCCAAGAACAATAGCAACTCTCGGCTTAAAATCAACTTTAGCCTGTACAC
>CAYXCV010000381.1:0-1330 GCA_964463365.1 uncultured Kineothrix sp. | reverse complement strand
TGCAGGCATTACAGAAGGATATTAATGAAGAAATAAAAATAAGAGTGGATCGCATCAACGCCATAGCAACAGAGGTTGCTATGATTAATAACCAGATCAATATAATTGAAATGGCCGGTGGCAAAGCAAATGAGTTGCGTGATAAAAGAGATTTAATGTTGGATGAACTTTCAGAAATGGTAGATATAAAGACGCAGGAAATTGCAGTTACCGATGAGAATAATCCTGAAAGAGAGACCGGCGGAACAAGGTTTATTGTATCTATAGCTGGCGGACAACCGCTGGTAGATGGTAATGATTTTCATACACTGGTATGCAAGTCAAGAGCTGATAATGAGAAGATTAATATGACTGATGCCGATGGATTATATGACATTTTCTGGGATGACGGCAACGACTTCAATTTGAACAATGCATCGATGAAAGGTTCCCTGAAAGGACTTGTAGCGATGCGTGATGGTAATAATAATCAGGCATTTACCGGTAGGGTCACCCATATCGGCAGAAGTTCTGATGGTCTTGATGCAGTGGTTTCCATCAGGGTGTCAAAGGATTATTTAACCAATATGAATAAGTGTAATCTTTCCGATACGGGAGGAAGTATTTTAATAGGAAATACCACTTATTATTATAAATCATGGGAATTTGATGAGGCCACATCTACTTACAAATTTCGGATGGATGATTACAAATGTGACACAGTAGTTGATGCAGCCAAGGTTGGTAAGGATGCAGATATCGGAACCGATATTAACTATCAGGGAATCCCCTACTATCTGTCCCAGATGAATGAATTCGTGCGAGCATTTGCAACAAAAGTGAACGAAATATTTATGAGCGGTTACTCAAAAGGCGGTTCTCAGGGAGTTATGTTTTTTACAGCTAAGAAACCGGTGGCGGGCAGTGTTTTGGATGATACCCAATATCATGAAAATGATTTTTTAAATGATCATAACGGTTATTATGAAATGAATGCATTTAATGTCCAGATTAATAATAAGCTGCTGGCTGATGCTGATTTGCTTGGAACAAGCGACAGTGAAGATGCTTCACAAGTGGAAAATTTCGGAAAAGTGACAGAACTGATCAATGCCTTAAAAGATAAGACTAAGTTCAGTTTCCGTAATGCATCTGCGGAAGATTTTCTGAAAACAATGCTATCTGATGTTGCATTAAATGCACAGAATGCAAAAACATTTTTTGATACATATTATGGCATAGCAGTAACCATTGACAATCAGAGAACTTCTATCTCCGGTGTGGATGAAGATGAAGAAGCAACCAATATGATAAAGTTCCAGCATGCCTATACGTTATCATCTAAGATGAT
>CAYXCV010000380.1:0-1330 GCA_964463365.1 uncultured Kineothrix sp. | reverse complement strand
CATATCTTCCAAAGAGTTTTGATATTCTTCCATTCTCTTTTTCATACGCTCGCCTCTGTTATACGTGGATCAGGTTGCCCTGCCGACAGGTCAATGGTCCGCCGTGAACTCTACTGTCTAATTGCGTGAATCAAAATATTATTTATTTTGTCAACATAGGAGGATCGTAGATAGTTCGAACCTTAAAAGTTTTCTAAGACCCTATCCATATGTTCCAGTCATTCTTCAGTCAGATGTATGTCGGACGTAGTCCGTCTTATATCTGACTTGATTACTATTTATGATATTCAGATGGTACTGTCAAGGCCTTGCCGCCAAAGGCGGTGCCATAGCAAGCACAGCTTCTCACAAATTTTTTCAAGAATACCTAATGATACAATCTCACCTTTGCTCATCTTTGCCAGTGTACTACTACTAATTCCTAATTGATCTATTAAATCTGTTTTCTTTAGATTTTTGTCAATTAATAATTTCCATAATCCATTATATGACACTGCCATTTTCATACCTCACATATTATATTCAAATTGAGTCGTTGAGTCTTTCTTTGTATACCTTGTAGCCTTGTATATTGCTTGTATAGCTTGTATATTGTAATAATAACAGTAACAGTATAGCACATTTTAATTGTTCTCAAAATATAATATTTGCCATCTCAAATATTTATTTTTTCTTTTAAATATATTCGTTTTTTGTTACCGCAAAGCAAATTTTTAAATTTTTTAATTCTTAAATTTTAAAATTTTTAAAATTTGTTGTAGAAAGAGAACTTATAAATTTATATTTAAATTATCATATACGTCTGTTCATTTGTAATACTACTTTCGTTCCTTTGTTTCATTTTTTCATTCTCTAATTATAAATATTTGCATGTCCATAAAAACGGATTCAAATTTTTAATATCTATTAATATCTATTCTTTTATACTTTTTCGCAAACCTGCGAGCAGTGCACTTGTACGTACAAAGTGCCTTATCTCGTTGGTGGTTTCTCCCCCAATCCCCCTTGAACATCCATCTTCGATGTCTGAGCTGCACCCTCACTTGTGAGTGTTTGATACAACCGCAAAATCCTGAAATCAAAAAAAACGGGCAACCATCAATGTGTTACTTTTGATGATTGCCCGAAAATTATCTAGAACTTTCTTTCTCTTTTTGCTTTTTCTGCTCCTGCTCTTTTCTCTGGTCTTCTCCCAGAATCATATCTATATTGTGCTTTGCTGTTACATAATCCTGCATATCTTTTTTCGCCTGTCGGTACTGCGAATATGCTTTCTTCTTTTCTGTAAGAATCTCGGCATACTGTGAATTCAGGTCTTTCACTTTGGGTA
>CAYXCV010000379.1:0-1335 GCA_964463365.1 uncultured Kineothrix sp. | reverse complement strand
CATATATTATAATAAAGATTTTAAATAAACCCAATTTAGGGAGATTAATATTATGTTAGCTAGCGATGGATTAGTTAAATTTGGAAAAAGTATGTTAGGTACACCATATTTTTATGGTGCTAAAATTAGTGAAGGTCCACTTACAGAGGATAAAATGCAGCGCATGAATAAATTATATCCTACACTTGTCTCAGCAGACTATATAAAAAAGGCAAGAGCCCAAGGACAAGTTGGTAAGATTAATGTAGATTGCTCTGGCCTTATAGCCGGATACCGCGGCAAAAATATTGGCTCTGCCCAACTCTACCAGCAAGCTTATACAAGGTTGCCTATAGGTACAATAAAAGATTATAGCGCCGGTGTAGTATTATGGAAAAAAGGGCATGTTGGCATTTATGCAGGGATAATTAATGGAACACCTATATGCTATGAAGCAAAAGGTATTCAATATGGAACCATAATGTCTAAAGTATCTGATACAAAATGGGTATGCGGTCTTACCTTTAGTGATATAAGTTATACCTATCAGAATAAAGTTGAAGGTACTTGGAAAGGTACCAATCCTTATAAAGAGCCGGTTACTGCAGTTACCAATCAGGAACAGGCCAAATTAAACGGAATTATTACCTATACTTCCTCCGGTGAAGGTGTTAAGTGGGTTCAATGGGAGCTGAAGGAATCGGGTTCCTCAATCAGTATAGATGGAATATGCGGTCCTCTTACCATTGCTGCATTAATTGAATTCCAGCAATCTTGTAAGATTGTTCCTGATGGTATTGCAGGGAATGAAACCAGAAGATATTTAAAAAATAATTAGATAGCGGAGGTAAACAGCCATATTTAATCATATAAAAGATTCCTATTCAAAAATTCCTCTGGTTGATAAATGCTTGATTATTTTTATGTTCGTTCTCTTAATTCAATTAGGCTATAGCTTATTTTTCTCTGGTCAGGCAGCCGAGGAACTTAGTAGTATCGATGTTATTGTACGAACCTCAACCGCTTCTATTTTTGGTTATTTCCTAAGTGCTAATTTTATTAAGCACAAGCCACCAAGTGAAAATCAGCAAACCAAGTCATCAGGCGGCGCTGAGATTAATATTGCCGAACAAAAAGAATCAGAGGAAGTTGCCGAAGCTATCGTTGAGAATAAAATGCAAATAATTATAGCTACAGCAATGGGATTATTTTGCCTAATATCATTACTTGTTTTAAGAAATATTTCTGATTGGAAACCAGATTTTGCAGGTTCCTCTTCTACGGCTGCCACAATAGCACAATTTAGGGACTTTGTCTCCGGATGTGTTGGTTTCCTGATTGGATGCCCATCGAATA
>CAYXCV010000378.1:0-1344 GCA_964463365.1 uncultured Kineothrix sp. | reverse complement strand
ATTTTACAGAAAGCAAACATAAAAAAGTGGATGATTATCCATATGGAGGCGGTGCAGGAATGCTTATGCAGGCACAGCCGGTTTATGATGCATTTCAATCAATAAAAGAGAAAGTCAATTCTGATAAAACAAGAGTTATTTATCTGACTCCTCAAGGACAGAAATTCAATCAAAAAATGGCAGAGGAATTTTCAAGAGAAGAAAGCCTCATTTTTCTCTGTGGTCATTATGAGGGAATTGATGAGAGAGTTTTAGAGGAAATCGTGACGGATTATGTGTCCGTTGGTGATTATGTATTGACAGGTGGAGAACTCCCGGCAATGGTTATGATTGACGCGATTGCCCGATTGGTACCGGGAGTGTTAAGCAATGATACATCAGCAGATTATGAAAGCTTTCACAATGACTTATTAGAATATCCTCAATATTCAAGACCTGAAGTATGGCGTGATAAAAAGGTGCCGCAGATTTTATTATCGGGAGACCATGCAAAAGTAAATGCCTGGCGTTTGGAGCAATCCATAGAAAGAACAAAGGAACGCCGCCCGGATTTATATAAAAGATATATGAATAAGCAAAAACAAATTTATAATTTAAAAGAAAAAAATAAACTATTGTATATAGACATTATAGAAAGCCTTAAGCGTGGAAGTGGTGATATCTTTTATTCAGGTGAAGATGGTATTATTGTAATGAATAGCAATGCATCTATTTGTATGATAGCAGCATTTTCAAACGAGAATCTTTTAAATATTACAGATGCCATAAAAAAGATAAGGGGTAAATGGCAGTTTGTAATACATCAGGAATATTTGATTGATTTATTAAAAGAAAATTATGAAGTAAAAGAAGTTATACCATGCAGACAGGCTGTTTATACTAGGCGGGTATCCCTTCCCGTTTCTAAAGAGTTTAAGATAAAAGTTTTGGATGTCTGTTATCTGGAGGAGGTAATCTCCCACTATAATATGATATCAGAAGTAAGCGCTATCAAAGACAGACTTATAAAAGGTAATATCTTTGGAGCTTTTATAGATGGAAAACTTGTCGGATTTGCGGGTGTACACGCAGAAGGAAGTCTGGGCATATTAGAGGTATTCAAAGAATACCAAAGACAAGGTGTGGCGGCAGCGTTGGAAGCATATGTAATTAACTATCATTTGGCTCTGGGATATACTCCGTATGTCAATATAGTGGAAGGTAATGAGATATCATTTCATTTACAAGAAAAATTGGGACTTAGCCTATCTAAGGAAACGATATTTTGGGTAATATCAAGCTGGAAAAACAGCTTGCATTTTATATAGGTTTATGGTAAAGTATTCATGTTGCGAAAATGGATGG
>CAYXCV010000377.1:0-1353 GCA_964463365.1 uncultured Kineothrix sp. | reverse complement strand
GAAAGAATGGACAGGCGAAAGCAGAGAAAAAAGCTGGAAGAATTGCAGCTGAAGGCCTTTGCCGTGTAGCAGTAAACGGAGATAAATGTGCAGCAGTTGTGGAAGTTAACTCTGAAACAGACTTTGTTGCAAAGAATGCAGATTTCCAGAATTATGTAACAGCAGTTGCTCAGCAGGCTGTAAACTCAGATTCAGCTGATATGGATGCATTCATGGCAGAAGCATGGAATGAAGACTCTTCTAAGACAGTAAAAGAAGTATTAATTGATAAAATTTCAGTTATCGGAGAAAATTTAAGTATTAGAAGATTTGAAAAAGTTGTAGCAGAAAATGGTTGTGTAGTATCTTACGTACACGGCGGCGGAAGAATCGGTGTTCTTCTTGAAGCAGCTACTGATGTTGTTAATGATGCGGTAAAAGAAGCTCTTACTAACCTTGCTATGCAGGTTGCAGCTCTTTCACCAAAATACGTTTCCACAGACGAAGTATCCGAAGAATACAAAGCACATGAGAAGGAAATCCTTCTCGCTCAGATTTCACAGGATCCTAAGATGGCTGGCAAACCTGAAAAAGTTATTGAAGGCGCAGTAACCGGACGTCTTAATAAGGAATTAAAAGAAGTATGCCTGTTAGAGCAGACTTACGTTAAGGCTGAGGATGGAAAACAGACAGTAGCACAGTATGTTGCACAAGTTGCAAAAGAAAACAGTGCAAACCTTTCTATTAAAAAGTTCGTTCGTTTCGAGACCGGAGAAGGACTCGAGAAAAAGAGCGAAGATTTCGCAGCTGAAGTTGCAGCACAGATGGGAAACTAATTATTAAAATTACTTGTCTTGAAAGTAGTACATTTTCAAGTGTTATAGGCTGTTTTGATAATAAAATCAAAGTATCGTAACCTACCGTAAATTATTGTTTTATCATAATGATTTGGGTAAAAGGTGGGTACAAGAATAGGTGAGAATGCAATACCCAGCTTCTTAACGTGAAGTTTGCAGTTTATTTAAAAACAGATTAAATATGGAATATTAGAATCAAAAAATAAGGCATCATTACTTATAATTATGAGTGGTGGTGTCTTTTTTGTATTAGCGGTAGGTTTACATTTTATTTGAATGAGGAATTGTAAGAATTGGCGCATCTGGTGTATTCACATAATAAGAAGAGAATTTGAAATGACAAAATTGGTAAAAAAATATTGTTTATACACCAAGAGCATTTTGTTTTTTATTCCGAACAACAACACTAAAAATATGGCATTGTAGTAGCTTTATAAATAAGGCATTTCTGAGGGCGCAAAACAGATATCTTGCAATAGATTTTAAGTGTTATTATTAGAAGAATGAGGTATAATTA
>CAYXCV010000376.1:0-1361 GCA_964463365.1 uncultured Kineothrix sp. | reverse complement strand
CGCAAATGAGCGATGAATATAAAAAGTTAGTCCCCTGTATTTATTTATATAAGGGAAATGCGGTTAAAAATCTTTCGGATATTACAATCATAGACATCAATCCGGTAAAACTAGCAAAATACTATAGTGATAATCATGCTGATGAGCTTTTGGTCTTTGATATGTCCAGTGATGATACGGAGCATGAAGAATCTCTTGACATTATAAAGGATATATGTGCGGAGTCTGGTATTCCGGTGATTGGTGCCGGTAATGTATTCCGAATGGAAGATATTAAGAAGCTCCTTTATGCAGGGTGCAAAAAAGCAGCTCTTAACTATTCAAAAGCTGGGAATATCAAACTGACAGAAGAAGTATCTAAGAAGTTTGGCAAGGAAAAAATAGCGGCATGTTATATCAATACGGAAACAATCATTAAAAATAAAGATATAATAAATGAATATGTGGGCGAACTGATTCTAATCAATGAAACTTCTTTAAGGGAAAGTGTAAAGAGTTGGGATGGAGAGGCTAAAATACTGGTTTCACTGCCTGAAGTCTCTTTAGATAAATTAATAGAAATTCTGAGTGTGCCTAAGATATGCGGTATTACAGGCTATGCGATTAATGAAAATACAAAAGAACTTTCTGCTATTAAATCCTTATGCCAGGGAAATGGTATTAAAGTAAATACTTATGAGGCTGCTTTTGGCTGGGAGGATTTCAAGAAGAATTCAGACGGTCAAGTGCCGGTGGTTGTTCAGGATTATAAAACCGATGAAGTACTTATGGTCGCTTATATGAATGAAGAAGCTTATGATACGACCATCAGAACCGGTAAAATGACCTATTATAGCAGAAGCAGAAATGAACTCTGGATCAAAGGAGATACCAGTGGTCATTACCAATATGTTAAGTCTTTGACAGCAGATTGTGATATGGATACGATACTTGCTAAGGTATCCCAAGTAGGAGCCGCTTGTCATACCGGACGTCCTTCCTGTTTCTTTCAGGAAATACTTAAGAAGGAATCTGAAGAAACCAATCCTCTCAGGGTCTTTGAGTCTGTTATGAATGTAATAGAAGATAGGAAGGTACACCCGAAAGAGGGTTCTTATACTAATTATTTGTTTGATAAGGGTATTGATAAAATACTTAAGAAATTAGGGGAAGAGGCAACGGAAATTGTGATTGCATCCAAAAACCCTAACCCCAATGAGATTAAATATGAAATATCCGATTTCCTCTATCATATGATGGTGCTTATGGTAGAAAAAGGAGTCACCTGGGAAGAGATAACAGCGGAATTAGCGAAACGATAAATATATGAAAGGGACTGAATAGTTTTTCAGTCCCTTTCATATATTATTTCAAAGAAACAT
>CAYXCV010000375.1:0-1361 GCA_964463365.1 uncultured Kineothrix sp. | reverse complement strand
GATGCAATAAACTGATAATCATAGTGATTGTTTATCACCATCATATTATATTTGTCCTGCCACTTCTCATATATATATGGAATATCTTTGGCGGCCATAGCAGAGGTGGCGGAATCTAAGAGATAGCTGGAACCTGAAAGCGAAAAGCCAGGGATGTAGGGTAAAGAAATATGGTATAGTTGACGTTTGCAGCATATTTCATAACCAAATCTTCTGTAATACTCCGTTGAAAAAGGAAATAAATAAGAAAAAACAGTTCCTTTTTCATACATATAGGGCAAGACAGCCTGAAAACAGGCACGGATTCCCCCGCGTTTACGATATTGAGGAAGAGTCGCGACACCGCCAATGCTTAACATCTCTTCATTGTGTGCATGATAATTAATATGAAAAGGTTGCATGAAAAAGCAGCTCATCATTGTTTGGTTATCATCTTCAAATGCAGCAAAGCGTTCCAGACAATGTTCTTGCTCTCTGTTTTGGGGATCATTTACATATTTGTGATATAATTGCTCCGGTGTATCTTCATTATTATAAGGAGCGTTAAAACATATAGAAAACAATTCTTCTGTACGTTTAACTTCTTCAGGTCTTATTTTTCGGGCGATCAAGTGTGGTACCTCCATATAATTATACTCGAATGTTGATGGAATACTTTTTCTTCTTATTGGAAGTTATTTCTGATTCATCTGATTCCTCCTCGTCCTCTTCACTATCTGGGGATTTGGTGGAGAAAAACTCATTGAATACTTCCCTTAGATGATTAGCAGTTGCTTCTTTCTCAAAATCATCAACTATATTTTCGATAGATCCCATCTGCTCAGCCATAATCTGAGCCGCATCTTCCTTGGTAGCAGTTTCTAAGCGTCTCTCCAATTGTTCACGCCTTTGCATAACGCTGACAATCTTTGTATACATTTCAGGAGCTTTCCGCGCCACATAACTAAGCTCACCGGGAGTGAGTTTTTTGCCGGATCTGAACTTTCTAAGAATTCGTTCCAGTTTATAGTCCTTTTCGCTTGGCTCATTGATTCTCATAACTCCGGATGATTTGGATGCTTTAGAACTTTTATTTGACGAAGACGTTATACTTGCATTATTATTATCGTTAGCGACATTATAATGACTGGATGCAGGGTTTGGCAAAATGGGGGTGTTGGTTGTCGGTTGAATATTATTAGAACGCATACAGTTTCCTCCCTACAAAATGATTGACTGGTTTCACTATTTATATCGGTCTTTTCCGGTGATAATAGTAGGAAAAAGGCATATTTCAAATAAATTTCAATAAAAATTAAAAAATTTTAAAAAAGTACTTGAAACGTATGAAAACATCATGTATACTAGTCATTGCTGTGACA
>CAYXCV010000374.1:0-1373 GCA_964463365.1 uncultured Kineothrix sp. | reverse complement strand
TCATTTCATTAATTACATTAATATATCGGCTGGAAGCATTATAAGCATTTTGAAACTTAATCATAAATTCCATTTCTTCATCTGATGCAACGCCAACCACCTGTTCTCTGGCACCATAAATCTCATTCACTGTTCCTGCCTGCGCATCAGCAAATTCTTTGTTATACTCTCCGGTACCGGTAACTTGAGAAATTAAACTAGAGTAATATTTAATCAAGTTAGTCTTCGTTTTTAAACTGGGATTCAGAGTATGCTTTTCCTCAGAAAATGCTTTCAAAAGCTTTCCTGTTGTTTCTTTATCTTCACTGCCCTCATGTAATCTAAAGGATAATAAGGAGGGGGTTCTCTTTAATTCTGCATTAAGGACAACGTTCCCAATGGAAAATCCTATTTTGGGATCGTCGGAAATAAGTTCAAATAACTGATACGGATTGCCGTCCGCATCTTTCATATAGTCAGTATTCGGTTCACTCTCTGCCGCCTGACGCAGTACATCATTGATAACAGTTGTCACTTTATGAATCAGTTGATCAAATTCAGCCTGCATATTCATCAATAAGGAACTAGCTATATTTTCCTCATAATAATCAAGATCCTGCACATCGTGATAAGTTGCTCTTTTCTCTCCTCTTGCATATAAGGTTGCTCTCATAGATCCTATATCTGTTTCGTAATCTGTAGATATTATTTGTGTAGGATCATATACTCTTGAGGCCTGAAGATCTAATATCTTCTTTCCTGTTCCATCTACCTTGTAAGCCGCTAGCTGCGACCAATACGGAGTATAGAATCCTGTTGTTTCATCCTCATGTAATTCTATTTTATTTATAGTATCTGCATTGATGAAGTCAATACCCTCAAACTTCACCGTAACGATACCATACAAATCTTCTTTATAACTTATATTCCCCAACTTGCTCAGTTCATCTAATATAAAATTTCTCTTATCACGCAAATCGTTGGCATGTTCAATTCCGCCGGCTTCTACCTTCATAATCTCTTGATTGATATCTATTAACATCTGACCATAGGTATTGATTGTATCTACATCTTTTTTTACTTGTGTATTTAAATTGTCCTGTTGTTCGCTAAGTCCATCATAAACAAGCTTTGCTCTCGTCAAAAACTGTTCGGAACGAGTGACAAATAAATTCTGATTTGTAGGTTCACAGGGATCTCTATCAAGATCCTCTATCGCTTCCCATAAATTATCCAAAGCAACCGAAAACTCAGTGCCCTGAAACTCACCGAATAAATCTTCAATCTCTTCTATCACTTGTACATTCGTCTCGTAAAACGCACTGCGTCCCGACTCTTTGCGATAGGAAAGGTCCAAAAATTGATCTCTAACTTGTCTTGATTGGGAAAAGTAT
>CAYXCV010000373.1:0-1386 GCA_964463365.1 uncultured Kineothrix sp. | reverse complement strand
TCATACAATGTAAAAAAGTATTCTGAGGGGTTTTCTTTTGAAGGATTACATAGAGGAGAGGGCAATAGACATTGCCAATTATATTATTGAGAATAGTGCCACAGTGAGGCAGACAGCGAAGGAATTTGGAATAAGCAAGAGTACTGTACATAAAGATGTAACAGACAGATTGACGCAGATTAATCCGGCGCTCGCAAAAGAAGCAAGAAAAGTTCTAGATGTCAATAAATCCGAGCGCCATATCAGGGGTGGATTAGCTACAAGAGAAAAATATCTGCATAAGGTTATATAGTAAGTATAAGAGAAAACAGCCTAAAAAATACAATTGTATCATTTTAGGCTGTAAATTATTGTAAAAATATCAGACAAATTATGAAAGTATTAATCAATGATTGAAATTTAAAAATAAAGTGGTAGAATTAATTTAGAAGAACAGGTTGTTAAGCAATAAACTGACAAAAGGAGGTACTACATGAGAGGATATGCAATGTTAGAAATTGGTAAAACCGGCTGGATTGAGAAAGAGATGCCGATTTGTGGTGCGTTGGATGCTATTGTTAAACCAATAGCAGTTTCACCTTGCACTTCAGATGTCCATACCGTATGGGAAGGCGCGGTTGGTCAGAGAAGCAATCTAATTCTAGGACATGAAGCGGTTGGAGAAGTTGTTGAGGTTGGTCCGCTTGTCAAAGATTTTAAAGCAGGTGATAGGGTAATAGTTCCGGCGATTACTCCGGACTGGGGAGCACTTGAGTCACAAAGCGGGTTTTCTATGCATTCAGGGGGAATGTTAGCGGGATGGAAGTTTTCTAATCATAAGGACGGCGTTTTTGCTGATTACTTTCATGTAAATGAGGCAGATGCAAATTTAGCACTCTTGCCCGATTCTATTGACGCAACAGATGCAGTTATGCTCTCAGATATGGTACCTACGGGTTTCCATGGTGTGGAACTGGCAGATGTTCAATTTGGTGATACCGTATGTGTTATAGGAATTGGTCCGGTAGGTTTGATGGCGGTAGCAGCAAGTGCACTGCGAGGGGCTTCCCAAATTTATGGAGTAGGATCCAGAGCCAATTGTGCGCAGGCTGCGAGAGAATATGGGGCAACCGATATTATTAACTATCGCGAAGGTGACATTGTTGAGCAGATAATGGAGAAAACTCATGGATTAGGAGTTGACCGTATTATTATAGCAGGCGGAACAGTAGATACGTTTGCACAGGCAATTCAAATACTGAAACCAGGTGGAGTAATTGGTAATATTAACTATCTTGGTGAAGGTGATTATGTAAAGATTCCGAGGTTAGAATGGGGATGCGGTATGGGACATAAGACTATCAGAGGAGGTCTAATGCCTGGTGGTCGTTTGCGTATGGAGAAGCT
>CAYXCV010000372.1:0-1393 GCA_964463365.1 uncultured Kineothrix sp. | reverse complement strand
GTGATGATATGTCATATGTGTCTCCAGAAATTCAAGCTAGTTTTGAAACTCTTTCAATTGACTTAAAAAATGCAATTTTAGAGCGGGACGTAAAACTTTATACAAAAAATGACTTAATACATGTGCTTGAAGATATTGTACGTGAAGCTGAAGCATATGCTACAAACATAAAAATACCCTAATAGTTATGCTTACTATTAGGGTACAGTTTATATCATTATACTTTATATGTAGTTATTTTTATTATTCATCTGCAACAATAAAACGTGAAACAAGATCATTAAGATTTTCAGCCTGAGCTGATAATTCTTCGCTTGTCGCTGAGCTTTCCTCTGCTGTAGCAGAGTTACCTTGTACTACAGACGAGATTTCATTGATTCCTTCGCTTAACTGTTCCATTGCTTCAGCCTGAATCTGAGAAGCCTCTCCAACATGATGTACGATATCTACAACACTTATAATGCTTTCACTCACAGCTACTAATACTTCTGCTGTTTTGTCTGCAATTGCTGTTCCATTTTCAACCCCAGCAATAGACATCTCAATCAACTTCCTAGTGTTGTTTGCAGCTTCTGAGCTCTGATTCGCCAATTCACGGATTTCTTCCGCAACCACAGCAAAGCCTTTACCTGCTTCACCGGCTCTTGCCGCTTCTATTGCTGCATTCAAGGATAAGAGATTCGTCTGATTCGCAATTGCTTCAATTGTATTTATAATCCCAACAATTTTCTTCGACGTTTCACTAATCTCATCCATCGCGATGGTCATCTGTTTCATTTGTTCATTGCTTTCTTTTGCCTGCTCTCCAGCATAGCTTGCTTTATCATTTGCGTCTATAGCATTCTGAGCATTGTCTGCAACCTGGCTTGTCACCTCTTCTACCGTTGCTAACAACTCCTGCACTGAGCTGGCTTGATCTGTTGCTCCCTCTGCCAGCGCTGTTGCACCCAATGCCATCTGCTCTGAAGCTGTAGCTACCTGATTTGAAGAATCACGGATTTCTCGTATGGTTGCACTTAAGGTATGATTAATTAGACGTAAGGACTCTAATATACTGGCAAAATCACCTACATAATATTCCATAGCTTCACTTTTAACTTTAAAATTCCCATTAGCCATCTCGCCTAGTATTTGTTTTTCATCATTAATAATAGCTGAAAAAGCCGTTACAATACCTGCTGTTGCATCTGATAATTCTTTAATTTCATCATTTGTATCTACAACCGGTACCTCGGATTGTAAATCTCCACCTTGCAATGAGATTAATCTCTTCACACATGCTATCACTGGTACTGCAATAGCCACTGCTATTTTTATACCAACTGTAGTAGAAATAATCATAACTACAACTATAATTATTACCATAACAATAACCATAACATTAGATACTAAT
>CAYXCV010000371.1:0-1393 GCA_964463365.1 uncultured Kineothrix sp. | reverse complement strand
GAAATAATGTTGATTACAAGTACAATAGATATACCATTTCCAACACCTTTTTCCGTAATCCTTTCACCAATCCACATCAGAAATGCACTGCCGGCGGTGAGTGCCGCAATAACGGTAATTATACTCATGGCATTATAGACTTCAAGCAAACCCTGACGCCCGAATCCAATTGCCATTGCTGCTGATTCAAATAAAGCCAGACCTACGGTCACATAACGTGTAATGGATGCGATTTTCTTTCTTCCATCTTCCCCATCACGCTGCATTTCCTCTAATTTAGGAATTGCAATTGTTAAAAGCTGCATGATAATTGAGGATGTAATATATGGAGTAATGTTTAATGCCAAGATGGACATATTAAGGAACGAGCCACCTGTAAAGGCATCTAAGAAATTAAATGCATCTCCTGTCTGTGCCGCAAACCAATTAGAAAAATAATCTCTATTAACTCCCGGTGCCGGAAGCTGTGATCCTAAACGAATCACAACCAGCATCAAGAACGTAAAAATAACTTTATTCCTAATTTCCTTAATTTTAAATGCATTCTTTACGGTCGTAAACATTACATCACCTCTGCTGTTCCACCAAGAGCTTCAATTTTTTCTTTCGCTGATGCACTGAATGCATTCGCTTTAACTGTAAGCTTCTTAGTAAATTCTCCATTTCCGAGAATCTTAACGCCATCCTTTGGGTTTTTCACTATACCCATTTCAATTAATGATTCTACACTAACTGTGGTTCCATTTTCAAAGACTTCCAAAGCGTTTAGATTAATACCAACGATTTCCTTAGAGTTTATATTTGTGAAACCTCTTTTAGGAATACGTCTATATAACGGCATCTGACCACCTTCGAACCCAGGTCTTGTTGCCCCTGAACGAGCTTTTTGACCTTTATGTCCTTTTCCGGCTGTCTTACCGTTTCCTGAACCGTGTCCGCGACCTCTTCTAAAATTATCACTTTGTTTCGAGCCTTCTGCAGGTCTTAAGTTTGATAATTCCAATGAGTTTTCTTTACTCATCTCTGACACCTCCTTATCTTTTATGATTCTTCAACTTTTACTAAGTGTCTTACATGCCAAATCTGGCCTCTCGTAGCTTCATTATCAGGCAACTCAACTGTTTTGTTAAGTTTACGAAGCCCCATAGCTTCTACGGTTGCCTTATGCTTAGGCACTGCTCCGATCGGAGATTTCACTAATGTTATTTTCAAAGTTTTTGTTTCTTTCTTTGCTGCCATGTTATCTCTCCTTTCATTAAGCCATAATCTCGTCTACAGACTTCCCACGTTTTCTAGCAACTTCTTCCGGAGTCTTTAACTGGCCTAAACCAGTAACTGTAGCAAGAACAACATTTTGTTTATTGTTGGAGCCTAAAGATTTTGTTCTAATATT
>CAYXCV010000370.1:0-1401 GCA_964463365.1 uncultured Kineothrix sp. | reverse complement strand
AAATTGCCTGGAACGAGACATGGAAGGAAATACAAGTAAAGATTATGGGAGAGGTCCAGACCGAGATTTTAAAGAGTTTGATTCTGGAAAGGTTTGGGATAGAAGTCTCTTTTGGTAGCGGAACTATTATTTACAAAGAAACCATTGCAAATGCAGTAGAAGGCGTAGGACATTTTGAACCTTTAAAACATTATGCGGAAGTGCACGTAGTCATGGAACCCCTTACATCAGGAAGCGGGCTTGTTTTTGATGTTGATTGCAGTGAGGACATGCTGAATAAAAACTGGCAAAGGCTGATTATGACTCATCTCCAAGAAAGAGAGCACAAGGGTGTGCTGGCAGGCTCTCCGATAACGGATATGAAGATTACATTAGTAGCAGGGCGGGCACACCAGAAACATACAGAGGGCGGAGATTTCAGGCAGGCAACTTACCGGGCGGTACGCCAGGGGCTTAAGGAAGCAGAATCCGTTCTGTTGGAGCCATATTATACCTTCCGTTTGGAAGTTCCCGAAAACATGATCGGACGCGGGATGACTGATATTGAAAAGATGTGTGGCACCTTCGAATTGTCTCAGACAGAAGGAGCTATGGCTGTTTTAACCGGAAGTGCTCCGGTAGCAACCATGCGAGATTATCAAAAAGAGGTCAGCGCCTATACAAAGGGTTACGGCAGATTATTTTGTACCCTAAAGGGGTATGAGCCCTGCCATAACGAGGAGGAAGTCATAGAGAAAATAGGATATGACTCAGAGCGTGATATGGAGAATCCTACAGGTTCGGTGTTCTGTGCACATGGGGCAGGTTTTATAGTACCTTGGGACAAGGTAAAAGAATATATGCACATAGAAGGTACACTTGTCAATCAGAATAATGAGATATCAGAGAATCAGGAAATAGGGCGTAAGGAAAGTGACAAAAAGGATGATAGTAACAGTCATTGGCTGGGAACAGAAGAGGTGGATGCGATTCTTGAACGTACTCTTTATGCCAATAGACGCAGTACCCAGCGCGGCATGTTTGCATCAAGGAACTCAGAGCAAAGAGCAAAGACTCAGGAATCGGCATCCCCGGTAACCTATCATTTTAAGAAGCCGGTAACGAAAGAGAAATATTTATTAGTGGATGGATATAATGTGATATTTGCATGGGAGGATTTAAAGGAACTGGCAGAGGTTAGTATCGATGGTGCCAGAGGGAAGCTTATGGATATTCTATGCAATTATCAAGCCATTAAACAATGCTATGTAATTCTTGTGTTTGATGCCTATCGGGTACAGGGACATGAAACCGAGATCATGGACTATCATAATATTCGTGTGGTATATACAAAAGAAGCAGAGACTGCCGATCAGTATATTGAGAAATTTGCACATAAGCATGGCCGTCAGTATGATGTAA
>CAYXCV010000369.1:0-1401 GCA_964463365.1 uncultured Kineothrix sp. | reverse complement strand
TTACATCATACTGACGGCCATGCTTATGTGCAAATTTCTCAATATACTGATCGGCGGTCTCTGCCTCTTTTGTATATACCACACGAATGTTATGATAGTCCATGATCTCGGTTTTATGACCCTGTACCCGGTAGGCATCAAACACGACAATCAGATTACATTGTTTGATGGCTTGATAATTGCAAAGAATATCCATAAGCTTCCCTCTGGCACCATCGATACTAACCTCTGCCAGATCTTTTAAATCCTCCCATGCAAATATCACATTATATCCATCCACTAACAAATATTTCTCTTTCTTTTCCGGCTTCTTAAAATGATAGGTTACGGGAGAAGCCGCTTCCTGATTCTTTGCTCTTTGTTCTGAATTCCTTGATGCAAACATGCCGCGCTGGGTACTGCGTCTATTGGCATAAAGAGTACGTTCAAGAATCGCATCCACCTCTTCTGTTCCCAGCCAATGACTGTTACTATCATCCTTTTTGTCACTTTCCTTACGCCCTATTTCCTGATTCTCTGATATCTCATTATTCTGATTGACAAGTGTACCTTCTATGTGCATATATTCTTTTACCTTGTCCCAAGGTACTATAAAACCTGCCCCATGTGCACAGAACACCGAACCTGTAGGATTCTCTATATCACGCTCTGAGTCATATCCTATTTGTTCTATGACTTCCCCCTCGTTATGGCAGGGCTCATACCCCTTTAGGGTACAAAATAATCTGCCGTATCCCTTTGTATAGGCGCTGACCTCTTTTTGATAATCCCGCATGGTTGCTACCGGAGCACTTCCGGTTAAAACAGCCATCGCTCCTTCTGTCTGAGACAATTCAAAGGTTCCATACATCTTTTCAATATCAGTCATCCCGCGTCCAATCATATTTTCGGGAACTTCCAAACGGAATGTATAATATGGCTCCAACAGAACGGATTCTGCTTCCTTAAGCCCCTGGCGTACCGCCCGGTAAGTTGCCTGCCTAAAATCTCCGCCCTCCGTATGCTTCTTATGTGCTCGCCCTGCTACTAATGTAATCTTCATATCCGTAATTGGAGAACCTGTCAGCACACCCTCGTGCTGTCTTTCTTGGAGATGAGTCATAATCAGCCTCTGCCAGTTTTTATTCATCATATCCTCGCTGCAATCAAGTTCAAAGGTAAGCCCGCTTCCTGCTGCAAGGGGTTCCATTACTACATGCACTTCTGCATAATGTTTTAAAGGTTCAAAATGTCCTACACCTTCTACTGTATTTGCAATGGTTTCTTTGTAAATAATAGTTCCGCTGCCAAAGGAGACTTCTATCCCAAACCTTTCCAGAATCAGACTCTTTAAAATCTCGGTCTGAACCTCTCCCATAATCTTTACTTGTATTTCCTTCCATGTCTCGTTCCAGGCAATTT
>CAYXCV010000368.1:0-1416 GCA_964463365.1 uncultured Kineothrix sp. | reverse complement strand
TAGCGATTGCATACGATTCCAGAAGAAAATCTCCGGAGTTTGCAGATGAGGCAGCGTTATGTCTTGCAGCTAACGGCATCAAGACTTATGTTTTTGAAGAGTTAAGACCTACACCGGAATTGTCATTTGCACTTAGAACCTTAGGATGTATTTCCGGTATTGTAATTACTGCAAGCCACAATCCTCCGGAGTACAATGGATATAAGGCATATTGGGAAGATGGCGCACAGGTAACTGCCCCAAGAGATAAAGAGATTATTACAGAAGTAAATAATGTAACAAATTATCATGAAGTAAAGACAATGAATAAAGAGGAAGCAATCAAAGCAGGCTTGTATCAGACGATCGGCAAAGAAATGGATGATGCTTATATGGTAGAACTGAAAAAGCAGATTATTCATCCGGAAATCATTAAAGAAGTGGCGGATGATATCAGGATTGTGTATTCTCCATTTAATGGGACAGGCAATATTCCGGTAAGACGTATTTTGTCCGAGCTGGGATTCAAGCATGTTTATGTAGTACCGGAGCAGGAAATGCCGGATCCGGACTTTACTACCTTAGAATATCCCAATCCGGAGGATCCAAAAGCATTTGAACTGGCACTGAAACTGGCAAAAGAAAAGAATGCGGATATCGTTCTGGCAACGGATCCGGATGCAGATAGATTGGGCATTTATGCGCTGGATACAAAGAGCGGTGAATATATCCCATTTACAGGTAACATGTCTGGTATGCTTATGGCGGAATATATTCTGAGAGAAAGAACAAATACAAAAACCATGCCGGACAATCCCGCACTTATTACAACAATCGTAACAACGAATATGGCAAAAGCTATTTGTGATGACTATCGTATAAAATGCATCGAAGTATTGACAGGATTTAAATATATCGGGGAACAGATTAAATGGTTTGAAGAAACCGGGTCCAACAACTTTGTATTTGGTTTAGAAGAAAGCTACGGTTGTCTTGCAGGAACCCATGCAAGGGATAAAGATGCTGTTGTAGCGGTTATGTGTTTATGTGAAATGGCTGCATGGTGCAAAAAACATGGCAAGACCGTATGGGATCAAATGCTTTCATTATATGAAAAATACGGTTATTTCAATGAGACTCAGTATGCAATTACTCTAAAAGGCATCGAAGGCTCTAAACAAATTGCTGAAATCATGGATCAACTTAGAAGCAATCCTCCCAAGAACTTCGGAGAGCTTTCAGTTGTTGAAGTAAGAGACTATGCAACCGGTAAAGTTCTTAACATGAAAACCGGTATAGAAAGCGAAACAGGACTCCCGGAATCAAACGTTTTATACTTTGATTTAACAAATGACTCCTGGTGCTGCGCCCGCCCTTCCGGAACAGAACCAAAGCTTAAGTTCTATATGGGTGTTAAAGGGACAAGCTTAGAAGATG
>CAYXCV010000367.1:0-1419 GCA_964463365.1 uncultured Kineothrix sp. | reverse complement strand
ATAAGTATAAGCATGAATCGCGCCATCAGATATTTTGTAGATAAAATGGAAAGTCTTGCAAATGGTGATGTATCTATTCGCTTACATACGAAAAGAAAAGATGAGTTCGGCGTTCTGGCTCAGCATATGAATCATATGCTGGAAAGTATGGACAGCCTGATGGGCAATGTGAAAGGCGTCAGCCTGGAAGTGGCAGATTCTGCGAAAATGGTGGTAAATTCCTCAGAATTACTTTCAGAATCCTCCTTCCACATTTCCAGCGCTATCAGCCAAATTGAGGCGGGACTATCCAGACAGGCCAAGGATGCAGAAGACGGAGTATTAACTCTAGACAGTCTGGCGAACCAGATTGGGAAGGTCAATCATGAAACACTTGAAATGATAGGAATTACCGATCAGACGAACGAATCTCTGCAGGATAGTCTGGTTAAAATACAGACTTTAAAAGATAAGGCAGAAGAAGCTTCGGTCATAACACAAGAGGTTATCACCTCCATTAAGGAATTGAATCTGAAGTCCAATAAAATTGAGGGAATCGTAGATACGATAGATTCGATATCCCAGGAGACGACACTTCTGTCACTTAATGCAGCCATTGAGGCAGCAAGAGCTGGCGCAGCAGGGAGGGGCTTTGCAATCGTTGCGGATTCTATTAAGAAGCTGGCGGAACAGTCACTGAATGCAGCAAATCAAATCAGAGATATTGTCAGTGAGATTAATCATGAAACACTGCAGACCGTTGCGGTAGCGAATGACGCAGGTGAAGTTATGAAGCTTCAGGGTGATGCCATGACAGGTGTAGGAGAAGCTTTTGCTTTAATGACGGGACAAGTAAAAATTCTGGTAGAGAAAGTGGACACAATAGTCATAAGCATTGAAAAAATGCAGTTTGAAAAAGAAGAATCTGTTAAAATAGTGGAGAGCATTTCCGGGGTGACGAAAGAATCAGCAATGACAGCAGGAACGGTAAATGCCAAGACCAGAAATCAGGTACAAATCGTAGAAGAAATGGAAACCCTTTCGGAAAGCATGTTGTTACAGGTAAGACAGCTGGAAACGGCACTGGAACGATTTTCTACAAAGTGAAAGAAAATGCATGAACAAGTGAGGATAAGAAATGGATGTTAAGAAGAGGATGAATTACGCAGAAATAGCAGAAAAACTTGGAGTTTCACGAACTACGGTTTCTCGGGCTATGTCTGGTAAGGGGAGAGTCAGCGAAGAGACCAGAAATAGAATTAAGGATTATGCAATCCATATTTGCGGATATCCGGATTTGGAAGCGGAAGAAAAGAAAAGAAACAGAACCAATAATATAGCCCTTGTGATTCCCAGTAGCTGGCGGATTATTGATCTTCCTTTCTTTCAGCGCTGCATGATTGGTATTACAGAAATCGCTATGCTCAATGATTACGATAC
>CAYXCV010000366.1:0-1426 GCA_964463365.1 uncultured Kineothrix sp. | reverse complement strand
AAAGGTGAATTTGAGGAGAAAAAACTCTATGGTGTAAAGAAACTTAATAGGATATATCTTCCTGATGATGTATATAATGAAGTTTATCATTTTCGTATTGATACAAAAATAAAAGAAAAATATCAGGAACATTTCAAAGAGATTATATTGGATTCCATTGAAAAATCCGTATTGAATAGAATTAATGAAGCTAAGGAATATTCTTTTAAAACCACAGATAGACAAAAGGATATTCTTAAAGACTATTTTGAAGAGTTATCTGGTAGGAAGTTGGAAATCACAAAATCGGTTCAAACTGAAATGAGCAATGTAGAATTATCTGATGAAGATGTGAAAGAATTAAATGCATTATTTGATGGTAAATCTGACGACACCAAATCGGGAGACGCTGATAAATCTGATTGGGGAGAATCTGATCCTATGGAGAATAATTATTCTATAGAGGAAATATTGGATATGGATATCATGAGTAATATGGTGTCCTAAGTTAGGGTATCCCTTTAAAGGACACCTTGAACAATCGCTAATTAGCAACGGATAGTAAGATATATTTTTAAAATATACCCCCTGGTGGTAAAAATTTTAATACCCTTTGAGAAAAAGATGTCGCCAATTATGGCGAGAACACACAAAACAGAAAGTGAGGATTTATTTATGAAAAGATTAAGAGAATGCAAAACAGAAAAAGAAAAACAAGAGTTAAGAGATAGTATGTTAGAGACAATATATTATCAGGTGTTGGATACTAAGAGTGAAGTTTTGTCTATTAATGCAAGGGTTAGACGTATAGAAGAGAAACTTGTCTATGTAGGGGCTACGCAAGAGGAACGTAAATTTCTGAATATAGATGGTAGTTTGGATTTTGATGCAATTAATGATAGTTGCGATAAGATAATTGAATTATTTAAAGGGGATGATAATTATGGCGAGGAATAAAATAGATGAGAATAAGTCATTTAAAACAGTATTACAGAAAATGACAGAAGTTGCCCCTTATTACATTGCTAAGTATGTGGAATGGTATTTAACACCAACAGAGGATAGAATTTCATGGGAAGATTTATGTAAGTGTGATATTCAGTATAGAACCAGAGATCCAGAGGGTAAGTTGAGTATAAATAAATCAGAACAATTTGCAAAAGAGAATTGGTTGACAAGAGAAGATACCCAGAAGGCAATTCAGATTTATATGAAACATATGAAAACCATAAATACTATGAAGATTTATGAGAAGATGTTAGATAAAGCATTGCAGGGAGATGTCAATGCTGCGAAATATATTGAAGGATTTCACAATAGTGATTTCTTTGACGAGGGAGAGGATGAAATTAATGACTTCCTAAACACCATAAATATTCCTAAACTGAAAAAGACAAGGGGGTAAAATATGGCTATTAGTAAGCAGAATATAAGAAAACTTGAATGG
>CAYXCV010000365.1:0-1438 GCA_964463365.1 uncultured Kineothrix sp. | reverse complement strand
AGGGCAACAATCGGCTACTAAAGCGTAACGAAACGGATCTATCGCCGCTTTAACGATACACCCGTTTCTGTCTTGCACCTTGTTTGGAAACTACCTTAATCCAGTTTTGTTTTCATGCTGTCTTATCAGTAGCTACCCTGATTGCGCTTACTTCTCATATCCTATTTTTTCACAGTTATAAATCCAAACTCCACACTTCCATTATCCCATGACCCAGTCACTTGATAAATATATCCGGCTTCTGCAGCCTTAAGCGTATATTTATTATCTACCACTTCTACCACTACTTCTTCACCCTCCGGAAGCTCTTCTGATTCTGTACCCTTAAACTCTTCACTCCAGCGAACTACCACTACTTCCTTTGGCTCTTTTGAAAAGTGTAAGGTCAAATCTGTAGGTTTTTCCAATCTAACATCTATCATCTCAGTCCATTGCAGTATATGTGCACTATCTGTTTTTACTGATTGACTTTCTCCATTTTTATCTGTATAAGTCCATTCATAACCTCCCCGGTCAGCACCTGCCGATATCACTGCCGATTCCGTTGTGTACTCGATTCCAAGCGTTGGCGGTTCTGCCGGATCCGGTTCCTGATAAATACTGTCAATAATATCCTTATACTTATCCGCGTCGGAAGGATTTCCCTCCTCAATAACCTCCATCTTGGTCACTCCATGATATTGGCCCGGATAGGATTCTGCCATAATTCCATTTCCATAAATTTTTACAACATTTCCATTCACAAGTTGTTCCTTTTTAATAATGTTCCCATTCACATCTAAGATTTCTTCAGGAAAGCTTGCGGTAAATACAGAAGACGTTTCTTCTCCTATAAACACATATCCCCCTTCTCCACCAAAGGTTACATACATTGCTGTTATAGGCTCCGCCTCATGTTCCGGAAAAACATCCACCTGTTTATCCGTCCCTGTTTCCTCCGGTACCTTTTCTACGTTTTCCAACGCACCCTCTGTATCCCGTGCGGAAAGATATAGAAATAATAGCGCTGCGATTAAAATAGCAGCCAATATTCCTATTATTACATATGTGTTTCTTTTTCTATTTTCCATAATAATTACCATTCCTTTCTGCAATTTAGTTTAAAACTAAAAATTTGCATTCATAATCTCCTCTTTTCATATTATACCAGATACCCTTAAATATTATTTTTAATTAAATATAAACTTTTTCACTTGATATCTCAAAAAATCCTTGTACAATGAAAGAGTATATGTTTTAATACAAAATAATTTTAGGAGGAATTTATTTAGTATGGAAAAAATCACCAGCTTTACCATGGAAAAGATCACTAGCTTTACCATTGACCACATAAAATTACAGCCGGGTATCTATGTTTCCCGCAAAGATCCAGTAGGAAACAGCCTTATTACTACCTTTGATTTAAGAATGACTTCTCCCAATGAAGAACCTGTTATGA
>CAYXCV010000364.1:0-1440 GCA_964463365.1 uncultured Kineothrix sp. | reverse complement strand
CGCCTTTGATATGATCCAAATCCCAATGTGATAAAATCACTAAACCTGGTACAAATTTCATTATCGAAGATATTGACTTTTTAACTCTATATTTCTTGCGATCAATAGAACTTTTTTTTGGTACTTTAGGTATTCCAACATCAAAAAGTACTCTATGTTTTTTAATTTTAGAAGGTAAATATATGCAATTTGCTTGCCCCACGTCATAAATCCTTGCTTTTATTTTTTTATAATGACCAAATGCAATATTCAAAACATTAGATAAAATGTCATATCTTTTAGTACCGATAGTAATAGCATCACTAAATGTATATACACTATCCTCCAGTTTTTTTAAGATTGAAGCGTCAACCTCATACGTATTATATTTTAAACCCATTCCTCTTTCAATAAATGGACTTGCACTAAATTCAACTGTACCTTTTAGCAAGTATTTGTTAATATCTATATCCTCTTCGTGAATTAACTGAGCATTAAACCATTCATATTTAGTAGCTTCAATTAAACGTTGATATTCTTCGACACTAATTTCAGCATAAAATTCATAATAATATGGTTTGTAGTTTTTTTGCAATACTGTTTGATTATTAGATGTGAAATACTCATAATCTATTTCTACCATAAAATTATTCATCAACGAAATATGTACACAATACCTATCCTCATTTGTATTCATATTCTCATTTGTATTCATATCCTCCTCAGCCCGTACTCTCTCACCATTAATAACTTTGGCATATATGTGACTCATGTTTTCATCTTTTACAAAGGGATATGGGCTTAATTTTTCAAAAAAATTAAATGGTTCGCACTGTGTATATGATAATTCTGGTTTTATTACTGGTTTATTTAAATTCTCTTTATCCATATAGAAACTCCTTTTTTTATTTTTAATTATACTATACTATTTTATATGAAACTTCATATTTTGACAAATGCTGCTATTGCTTTATGTTTAGATCTAATTTTACATAGATATCTCATAATTGTCTTCATTCAGTTACAATTCTTTCATCTATTCAAAAAGGCAAAATTTCTGTACTCTTAATTTTTTTCATGCTAATCTTATTGCAACGACATCGCTACTTTGTAAAATCCGCCTTCCAGGACTTGTTTTATACGGGTTTCTTGCTTAGTTTAAATATTTATTCAGTTAACGTTTGAAATTAGATTGTAACATCTCTATAAGATTTCTTATAATTAAAATTTTTTTCAGAATGTGGTGAAAAAACTCTCTCCAGTATGTCCACGATTTTAAATTGTCAACAGATAGAAGCACACTCCCATTCGTTATAAGCTCCAAAGTTTTCCCGATACCTTCTATTGAAGATAAGAGTGACATTTTTTTACCTTCTATAAATTGAAAGATTTTCCTAATACCGTTTTAGGATTTTAGCTCAAACACTAGATTAGCATTATTGGTATAGAAACTGCATCTTT
>CAYXCV010000363.1:0-1443 GCA_964463365.1 uncultured Kineothrix sp. | reverse complement strand
AGATTCCGCCACGAATAGCATCATCCATATCATGATGAATATACGCTATTTTATCCGAAATACGAACAATCTTTCCTTCCAGAGTAAAAGGCATACCATTGGTCTGATGATTGCGTATTCCATCTCTGACCTCTTCTGTCAAGTTTAATCCCTGTCCGTCTTTCTCCAGAATATCTACAGTACGCACGCTCTGTTCACTATGACAAAATCCATACGGACAAACTCTATTCAGTGCCCTTTCACCGGCATGACCAAAGGGAGTATGCCCCAGGTCGTGTCCCAGTGCAATCGCTTCCACCAAATCTTCATTCATCTTGAGTGCTTTGGCAATGGTTCGGGCATTCTGGGATACTTCCAACGTATGAGTCAGCCTGGTTCTATAATGATCACCTTCAGGCGTTAAAAAAACCTGAGTCTTATCTTTCAGGCGCCTGAATGCCTTGCTATGTACGATCCGATCACGGTCTCTTTGATAAACCGGACGAATATCACATTGCTCCTCCTGTCTCGCGCGACCTCTGGAATTCATATTTAAAGCAGCATATGGACTTAAATATTCCGTTTCCCATTGTTCAATCTGTTTACGAATTAGCATGACATTGTCATTCCCCACTCAGTAACCACCGAATCCTTTCATTTTCAAACACATTTTGACAAAATTGATTCATTTATAATATTCTGGATAAAATCAGATAATCCTTTATTTTTATTTGGATTCTTCTTATCTGCATATATCAAAAATAAATTCTGCATTTTTATCCATCGCTTCATAAGCGGTTTTGAAGGGTGACATCTGGAACACATGCCACATTCCTGCGAATATATCTATTTGTACCGGTACATTTGCTTTTATCAACTTTTTATGAAGCATTGTCGCATCATTAAGAAGTATTTCATTATCACCTACCTGTATATATGTGGAGGGAAACCCTTTAAAATCACCGAATATCGGAGAAATAAATGGGTGCGTCAACTCATCTCCCTGAGTATAATTTTGAATCATCAGATCCATATAGTCTTTGCTTAATACCGGGTCTAACATTTCCTTGCTTTCATGCGATTTACCTGATAATGTCATGTCAGTCCAGGGTGACATCAGAAGCAAGCCTTTAGGAAGAATCCGATTCTCGCTTTTCAACTTATGAGTCAGTGCAAGTGCCAGATTACCGCCTGCGGAATCACCCGCAACAATTACATCTCTCGCTCCATAGCCTAACAGCATCAGATAATTCCATGCCTTCATAGCATCATCAAGAGCTGCCGGATATGGACTCTCCGGTGCCAGTCTGTAGTCAAAACAAAACACATCCAAGGAAGTGGACATAGCCAGCTTTGTGGTCAGTGACCTTGCATATAAACTGCTGCCTGTTGAATATCCTCCGCCGTGACAGTATAGAATGACATTTTTTTTCATATGGGCACGATTTACAGAAATCCATTCCC
>CAYXCV010000362.1:0-1443 GCA_964463365.1 uncultured Kineothrix sp. | reverse complement strand
GGGAATGGATTTCTGTAAATCGTGCCCATATGAAAAAAAATGTCATTCTATACTGCCACGGCGGCGGATATTCTACAGGCAGCAGTTTATATGCAAGGTCACTGACTACAAAGCTGGCTATGTCCACTTCCCTGGATGTGTTTTGTTTTGACTACAGACTGGCACCGGAACATCCATATCCGGCAGCTCTTGAGGATGCTATGAAGGCATGGAATTATATGATGCTGTTAGGCTATGGAGCAAGAGATGTGATTGTTGCGGGTGATTCCGCAGGCGGTAATCTGGCACTTGCACTGACTCATAAGCTGAAAAGCGAGAATCGTATTCTTCCTAAAGGCTTGCTGCTAATGTCACCCTGGATCGATATGACGTTATCGGGCAAATCTCACAAAACCAAGGAAAAGCTAGATCCGGTATTAAGCAAAGACTATGTGGACCAGATGATTCAAAATTATACCCAGGGAGATGAGTTGACGCACCCATTTATTTCTCCGATATTCGGTGACTTTAAGGGTTTTCCCTCCACCTATATACAGGTAGGGGATAATGAAATACTGCTTAATGATGCGACAATGCTTCATAAAAAGTTGATAAAAGCTAATGTACCGGTACAAATAGATGTATTCGCGGGAATGTGGCATGTGTTCCAGATGTCCCCATTCAAAACCGCCTATGAAGCGATGGATAAAAATGCAGAATTTATATTTGATATATGCAGGTAAGAAGAATCCATATAAAAATAAAGGATTATCAGATTTTATCCAGAATATTATAAATGAATCAATTTTGTCAAAATGTGTTTGAAAATGAAAGGATTCGGTGGTTACTGAGTGGGGAATGACAATGTCATGCTAATTCGTAAACAGATTGAACAATGGGAAACGGAATATTTAAGTCCATATGCTGCTTTAAATATGAATTCCAGAGGTCGCGCGAGACAGGAGGAGCAATGTGATATTCGTCCGGTTTATCAAAGAGACCGTGATCGGATCGTACATAGCAAGGCATTCAGGCGCCTGAAAGATAAGACTCAGGTTTTTTTAACGCCTGAGGGTGATCATTATAGGACCAGATTGACTCATACATTAGAAGTATCCCAGAATGCCCGAACCATTGCCAAAGCACTTAAGATGAATGAAGATTTGGTGGAAGCGATTGCACTGGGACACGATCTGGGTCATACTCCCTTTGGGCATGCCGGTGAAAGGGCACTGAATAGAGTTTGTCCGTATGGATTCTGTCATAGTGAACAGAGCGTGCGTACCGTAGATATTCTGGAGAAAGACGGACAGGGATTAAATTTAACAGAAGAGGTTAGAGATGGAATTCGCAATCATCAGACCAAGGGTATGCCTTTTACTCTGGAAGGAAAGATTGTTCGTATTTCTGATAAAATAGCGTATATTCATCATGATATGGATGATGCTATTCGTGGCGGAATCT
>CAYXCV010000361.1:0-1443 GCA_964463365.1 uncultured Kineothrix sp. | reverse complement strand
AATCGGATGGTTGCCTGATTTGAAGAAATGGGGACAAACGATTAGACATCTCTTGAAAGATGATGGATACTTTTATGTTTTTGATTCTCATCCATTTTTCTTAACATTTGATACCGATAAACTTTCTGAAAATATTACCGAGATTCAGTACCCATATTTCAGTAAGGTTCCAGATGTTGAAGATTCTATTGGTGGGTATGCTTCTGAGCCCAAATCTGATGTTAAAGCATATTTCTGGATGTATACTGTTTCAGACTTGATTAATTCCTTGACTGAAGCAGGCCTGCATATTAATTATTTTAATGAGTTTAAAGAAAATTTCTATGATACCGGGGGAATGAAAAGCCAAGGCGGAAATGGATTGTATAATTATGATTTCAATCATGAACATATACCAATTTCCTTTAGCTTAAAAGCCACAGTCTACAGGTAGCAGGCAACGGTTGGATATCAGCCGGATGTTTGGAAAGAGTGGAAGTAGCATAAGAGGCTGTCAACGAAAGTGAACAGCCTCTTAATGATATGACACTATTTATATTGTTCCATAATATGTAAATCGTTTATCAGGTCTTGATCCTGCCATCCGGTCAACTCAGCGGCTTTTCTTAGAATTTGTACCCCTTCTTTTTTATTACCGAGCTTATAAACGGCAATTCCATATCCGCGCATGGCATATACATTTCCCTCTTCAATTTGAAGGGCTTTTTCATTCAGTTCTTTGCATGCATCATAGTTTCCGCACATGTACTCACAAAAGCCTTTTGCATTATAAGCATCAATGTTTTCCGGTTGTATTTCTATGACACGATTCAGCGCATAGGAAGCCTCCTGATAATTATCCTGTCTGATAAGATTTTCAGCGTGTATAAAAAGTTTGGATGCGTTAGTCTCATTGGCATATTTTACTTCAAAGTTTTTCATTGCAAGATGATAAGCACAATATTCATTTTCCTCATAAATACTTCCATTCATAGTCATCCTTGTGTTGGGACAGCCACCTAAGCATTTGCTTCCATATGTACAGGTACGGCATTTACCGGATAACTGGCTTTTTTTCATGTTACGCCTCCAGGAGAAAGCATTTTCACCTTCCCATATTTCACGCAGAGGACGTTCTTTTATATTTCCTTCAATAAATTCTTTCGAGCGAATGGAAGTACATCCTAAAATATCACCATTATGCAAGAGACCAAATCCAAGAACACCGGCATTACAGCCATTCCAGACAGAAACATTATTGGTTTCATAGGCATATCTTTTAATTATGGATTCTTTATTTGTATAGTAACCAATACAGTCAGCCGGATAGATTTTGATGCGTCCTTCTTGTGCTGTTTTGAAGCAAAAGTCAATCACATCGTTGATTTGTTCCGGTTCTAATACCCAGTCAGGGCGTTCTTTTAGATTTCCCATAGGTAATCCCAGCTGTACCTGCCATGATTG
>CAYXCV010000360.1:0-1447 GCA_964463365.1 uncultured Kineothrix sp. | reverse complement strand
TTTCGAGTGCGGCTCGTTATGACCACTTCGATACTTCTCCTAGTTTATATTTTCATCAACAGCTCAAAATCAACCTAAAAGGAGAGAACTGAAGAAGAAAGTTCAAATACAGAATTACATTTTATAATATATTTACACTTTTAGCAAGATACGAGCCAATATTTGTCACAAACTTCATCATAAATCTTTATAATTAATTCTAAGGCAAACTTTTTGACTGGAATCAGAATTAATGATAAAATAAAAAAATGGATATATTAGATTACAAATAGGAGGAAAGCCAATGAAAAGAATCGGTATACTAACCAGTGGCGGAGATTGTCAGGCACTGAATGCAGCAATGCGGGGTGTAGTTAAGTGTCTTTTTAATAGCGGTGAAAATGTAGAGATTTATGGTTTTTTTGAGGGATACAGAGGACTCATTTACGGCAATTACCGGATGTTGACAGCATCTGATTTTTCTGGAATACTAACCATGGGAGGGACAATACTTGGAACTTCCAGAACTCCTTTTAAATTAATTAAAGAGCCTGATGAAAATGGATTAGATAAAGTGGAAGCGATGAAACAGAATTACTATAAATTACGTTTGGATACTCTAGTCATCTTAGGCGGAAACGGTACTCATAAGACAGCCAATCTATTGCGGCAGGAAGGTTTACATGTTGTAACTTTGCCCAAAACAATTGATAATGATTTGTGGGGAACCGATATGACATTTGGGTTCCAAAGTGCGGTGAACATTGCGACAGAGGCGATAGATTGCATTCATACGACAGCAGCTTCTCACGGAAGAGTATTTATAGTAGAGGTAATGGGACATAAGGTTGGATATTTAACGCTCAATGCGGGAATGGCAGGCGGAGCAGATATTATACTGATACCTGAGATTCCGTATGACATTAATAAAGTAATTGAGAAAATAGAGGAAAGAAACAGGAAGGGAAGCAAGTTTACGATACTTGCGGTGGCAGAAGGCGCTATCTCCAAGGAAGATTCCAATCTTTCCAAAAAAGAATATAAAGAGAAAATGAAAAATTATATATACCCATCTGTTTCCTATGAGATAGCGAATCAGATTGAGGAAAGAACAGGACATGAAGTGAGGGTGACTGTGCCCGGACATACGCAAAGGGGCGGAACCCCCTGCCCATATGACAGAGTCTTTGCCAGCAGGCTGGGAGCAGAAGCAGGCAAGCTTATATTAGATGGTGAGCATGGCTATATGGTGGGTTATAGAAATCGTGAAATCGTAAAAGTACCTCTGGAAGAAGTGGCGGGCAAACTTAAGATGGTTTCTCCGGATTCCAGCATTGTAAAAGAAGCTAAGATGCTGGGGCTCAGCTTTGGCGATTAAAGTAAGAGAGGTTAAGAATGTCTTATACAGCGTTGTACCGGAAATTCCGGCCACAGAGTTTTGAAGATGTAAAGGGGCAGGATCACATTG
>CAYXCV010000359.1:0-1447 GCA_964463365.1 uncultured Kineothrix sp. | reverse complement strand
GAATCCAATCTCCGGAATATCAAAGCCTTCCCGCCAGTTTATTCCTGCACGCCCGATAATCTTACCGCTTTCTTTTAAAACAATCGTCCATGTGCCATACCCATAGAAACCATATATCCTATCAATATAATTACGGGTATATGCTCTTTCTTCTTCCGGCTCCTTCATTAAGTTATCCATGTACTTTGTAATGGACGGCTCCTTATATATTTCATAAAAAGTGTCCACATCCCCTACCGTTACTTCTCTTATGATACAGCGCTCTGTTTCCAGTATCGTAAACGGTACGCCTGCTAAACGCATATAGATAAGATGAAAGGATTCTATATCAAAATCTTCTATCTCTGTAATTGCATAGGAGGCGGCAGATAGGTCTTGTGTCTTATTCTCCTCATGCAAAAGCGCTGCCACATAATTCCCGTCACCTATTAACCCCTTTAGTACATCTTCCTGATCGGTTACAAATAAAGTATTCGCCTTATCGTAAATACCGTTTTCGCATTTAAATACAATCATATTGCAGATATCCTTCCCGGAAGTCGTATCTATGGTAAAGATTAATTTATGATTGCTTAAATGATCTCTGAGCTTCTTAACCTGTTCTATCTGCTGTTCATTTTTAATAATAAATACAATTCTACTTAACATACTCTTTCACACTTTCAACTATTTACTATCTGCCCATAATCGGATAAGATATAGGATAGCAATATCATAAATTATATTTAATCAGAAGGGAAGAAAAATAATGGCACAAAATCCAATAATTACGATTACAATGGAAAACGGTGATATTATAAAGGCTGAATTATATCCGGAAATAGCCCCTAACACCGTTAATAATTTTATCTCATTGGTAAATAAGAATTTTTACGACGGACTCACCTTCCATAGAGTCATCCGCGGTTTTATGATTCAGGGCGGAGATCCTGACGGTAACGGTATGGGTGGTCCCGGCTATGGCATTAAGGGAGAATTCGCTCAAAACATGGTGGAAAATAACTTAAAGCATGGAGAAGGGGTTCTATCTATGGCCAGAAGTATGCAGCCTGACTCTGCCGGCTCTCAGTTTTTTATTATGCACAAAAATTCTCCTCACTTAGACGGAGCATATGCGGCATTTGGAAAAGTAACAGAAGGTATGGAGTTTGTTAACAAAATAGCAGAAACAAACACAGATTATACTGACAGACCGCTGGAAACTCAAATTATGAAGACGGTTACCGTCGAAACATTCGGAGAAGTATATCCTGAACCTGTGACAAATTAGCTAATTTTCGTTAATTTGTCAGTCTTTATTATTAAAACATTGAAATTTTCGGACGAGAGTGGAAGTATTCTATCACTCTCGTTCATATTCTGTTCATATATATTTTAAAAAAACTTCAATTTCATAACATTCTTTAGACATTTCTATCCTATATACTAACAGTATAAGATAAATAAA
>CAYXCV010000358.1:0-1456 GCA_964463365.1 uncultured Kineothrix sp. | reverse complement strand
TTTCACAGAACAAGCCATCTTTTTCCGGCTTCAGTGTTCTATAATTAATGGTCTCAGGTTTTAACACTTCGCCTCTTGACCACTCTCTAATTTTTTCAGGTGACGCTAAGCCAATTTTAATTGCATCAAATGTCATCGGTTGATATATCTCTTGTCTCATTTCTGGCATCTTCACACATTACTCCTTCCAGATATTCTTTTATTCATCGATAGATTCTGCAAATTCTACTTCTTCTACTTCAATTTCGTCTTCCACTTCGACTTCTTCTTCAGCGCTTACCAGTTCACCGCTATCTTTATCAAATTCTTGCTGCTGGTAACCCATGGAGCCTAGTGATTTCTGCTCATAATCATAATTTCTGTTTTCACCTTCGATTTCATAACGATAATCTGTATCAACAAATTCAATCGATTCCATAATCTCAACTTCTGTCTGATCTTCTCTAAGAACGCGTACATCAAGACCAAGAGACTGTAATTCTTTAAGGAGTACTTTAAAGGATTCCGGCACACCGGGTTCCGGTATATTATCACCTTTGATAATCGCTTCATATGTCTTAACACGTCCTACAACATCATCGGATTTAACCGTTAATATCTCCTGAAGTGTATAGGATGCACCATATGCCTCCAATGCCCAAACTTCCATCTCTCCGAATCTCTGTCCGCCGAACTGCGCTTTACCACCCAGCGGCTGCTGAGTAACTAATGAATAAGGACCTGTGGAACGAGCATGAATCTTATCATCTACCAAGTGGTGGAGCTTCAAGTAATGCATATGTCCAATGGTAACTGAACTATCAAAATACTCACCTGTTCTGCCATCACGGAGTCTTACCTTACCATCTCTGGAAATCGGAACACCTTTCCAAAGTTTTCTATGCTCGCGGTTTTCATACAAATAATCCATAACTTCCGGAAGCAAGTCTTGCTTGTGCTTCTTCTCGAACTCTTCCCATTCAAGGTTCACATAATCATCTGCAAGATCTAAAGTATCCATAATATCATTTTCGTTGGCACCATCAAATACCGGTGTCGCAACATTAAATCCAAGTGCCTTTGCTGCCAGTGACAAGTGAATTTCAAGTACCTGGCAAATAAGGCATATCTTCCACAGGTAATACCCTGGATACAACACCTTTGTTACCATGACGTCCTGCCATTTTATCACCTACAGAGATTTTTCTCTTCTGTGCAATATAAATGCGGACTGCCTGATTCACTCCCGGTGATAACTCATCACCATTTTCTCTGGTAAATACTTTGGCGTCTACTACAATACCATATTCACCATGAGGCACTTTTAGGGAAGTATCCCTTACTTCTCTTGCTTTTTCGCCGAAAATCGCACGAAGAAGTCTTTCTTCTGCGGTCAGTTCCGTCTCTCCCTTTGGAGTTACCTTACCAACCAAAATATCTCCGGCACGAACTTCCGCACCGATTCTAATAATTCCTC
>CAYXCV010000357.1:0-1458 GCA_964463365.1 uncultured Kineothrix sp. | reverse complement strand
ATTTTACAGAAAGCAAACATAAAAAAGTGGATGATTATCCATATGGAGGCGGTGCGGGAATGCTAATGCAGGCACAGCCGGTTTATGATGCATTTCAAACAATAAAGGAGAAAGTCAATTCTGATAAAACAAGAGTTGTTTATCTCACTCCTCAGGGACACAAATTTAATCAAAAAATGGCAGAGGAATTTTCAAGAGAAGAAAGCCTCATTTTTCTATGTGGTCATTATGAGGGAATTGATGAAAGAGTATTAGAGGAAATCGTGACGGACTATGTTTCCATTGGTGATTATGTTTTGACAGGCGGAGAACTTCCGGCAATGGTTATGATTGACGCGATTGCCCGATTGGTACCGGGAGTGTTAAGCAATGATACATCAGCAGATTATGAAAGCTTTCACAATGACTTATTAGAATATCCTCAATATTCAAGACCTGAAGTATGGCGTGATAAAAAGGTGCCGCAGATTTTATTATCGGGAGACCATGCAAAAGTAAATACCTGGCGTTTGGAGCAGTCTATAGAAAGAACTAAGGACCGCCGCCCGGATTTATATAAAAGATATATGATTAAGCAAAAACATATGCTGAATTTAAAAGAAAAAAACAAACTATTATATATAGACATGATAGAAAGCCTTAAGCGTGGAAGTGGTGATATATTTTATGCAGGAGAAGATGGTATTATTGTAATGAATAGTAATGCATCTATTTGTATGATAGCAGCATTTTCTAACGAAAATATATTAGATATTACAGAAGCTATAAATAAAATAAGAGGGAAATGGCGGTTTGTGATACATCAGGAATACTTGATTGATATACTGAAAGAACATTATGAAGTAAAAGAAGTAATACCATGCAGACAGGCTGTTTATACAAGGCGGGTTTCCCTTCCTGTATCTAAAGAGTTTGAGATAAAGGTGTTAGATGTTAGTTATCTGGAGGAAGTAATATCACACTATAATATGATATCAGAAGTAAGCTATATCAAAGACAGACTTATGAAGAGCAATATCTTTGGAGCGTTTATTGATGGAAAGCTTGCCGGATTTGCAGGTGTCCACGCAGAAGGTAGTCTGGGTATTTTAGAGGTGTTCAAAGAATACCGAAGAAAGGGTGTGGCGGCAGCGCTGGAGGCATATGTAATTAACTATCATTTGGCTCTGGGATATACTCCGTATGGCAACGTAGTGGAGGATAATGAGATATCATTTCATTTACAAGAAAAAATGGGACTTAGCCTGTCTACAGAAAAAATTTTCTGGGTGATATAAAGCTTGCATTTTATATAGGTTTATGGTAAAGTATTCATGTTGCGAAAATGGATGGTCCTCTGTTATCAATATAAAATATTCGCAAGTTAATATAAATGACATATTAACTAATTAATATTTTATATGTATTAAGAACATCTAAATAATAAGGAGGCACACAATGAGCGATATTATTAGAGAA
>CAYXCV010000356.1:0-1483 GCA_964463365.1 uncultured Kineothrix sp. | reverse complement strand
AAACGGTGGTACAACTCACACCGGTATAATTTGCAATATCTTTTATGGTTGCCATATGATATACCTTCTTCATAAGTTTAAGGTTAAACCCATAGATATCATAGCATGTTGCATAGCTTTTTACAAATATATTTAAGGAGATTTCAAATGATTAAAGCTGTTATTTTTGATTTGGATGGAGTACTGGTATCCACTGATGAGTTACACTATAAAGCATGGAAGCGGTTGGCAGATGAGTTAGGTATCCGGGGCTTTTCAAAAGAAGATAATGAGAAGCAACGGGGAGTGAGTCGAATGGCCTCTCTGGAAATTGTGCTGCAAAAAGGCAATCGTACTTATAGCGAAGAAGAGAAAGTGATCTTAGCAGAGAAAAAAAATGAATATTATAAAGAACTATTACTTAGTCTGGATGATTCCGCGGTTCTTCCCGGTGTGGTGGATACTCTGAAAAAACTAAAAGAGAATAACATACGAATCGGCGTAGGATCAGCAAGTAAAAACACACATAAAATTTTAGAAAAAACTAATTTAATCTCATATATAGATGAAATCAGCTGCGGTCTGGATACTTCACGTTCTAAGCCGGAACCGGATGTATTTATTATTGCCGCTTATAAATTAGGAGCAGAAAATAGCAAATGCCTGGTAGTAGAGGACGCAAAAGCCGGTGTGGAAGCCGCTTCTCAAGCGGGGATGAAAACTTTTGGAGTGGGACCTTATTATCAGGAATTGGGAGCTGATTATTGGGCCGGTGGTTTGAATGAAAATATTGACTGGCATGAAATCCTTGGAGACCTCTCTTCTGAATAAACCCTATTTACAGTGTATTATTTGTGATATAATCATAATGCATAATACACTTATTATGTGAATGGGAGATAAGAATTATGAATATAATAGCCGAGAAAATCAATAGAAAGAATAAGCCAAAAACCAAAGAAATTTATCTGTCTGCATTTAAGAAAGAGGAACGGATGCCTTTTTGGCTGATGCTTGTGATGGCGAAGATGTGGAATACTAGGTTCTATTCATTTCGCGATAAAGATACGGTATGTGGTTTTATATATATGGCTATGTCCGGAAAGATGATATTTATCATGTTTTTTGCAGTGGATGAGAACCTCCGTCAGAAGGGATATGGGAGCCGCATTTTAGAGAAGATCCAGTCCATGTACCCCGAACATAAAATAATCATATCAATTGAGCGGTGTGATGTAGAAGCGAAAGACATTGAACAACGGATAAAACGTAAAAAATTCTATCTAAAGAATGGCTATATGGAAACCGGATATTTGGTTAAACTCGCAGGTGTGGAACAGGAAATTATAATAAAGAACGGCATCTTCGAAAAAGGAGAGTTCCGGTGGTTCTTTATTACATATAGTTTTGGCAGTATGTATCCTAAAATCTGGAGATGTTAAGAATTAAGTGAGGCGACGTGGTTTACTAACGTCGCCTAAGTAGTCTTTCCGGGTAATAATTT
>CAYXCV010000355.1:0-1501 GCA_964463365.1 uncultured Kineothrix sp. | reverse complement strand
GTAATCCAACCTTCCATTTCATCAAAATTAAACTCCATTAAAATTGTAACTGTTCCATCTTTATAGGGAGCCAAATCAATATCTGCCGACTCTATCACTCTTCCATCTTCTTTGATAGCTTCCAGATGCCACAGGGTATCATCATCCGTCATATTAATATTCACAATACTAATTGTTTCATATTCTCCAAGTTCTGTTATATTTTCTATTAGATTTTCCCCCATATCTTCTTGGGATGCTTTGTACAAGTAGAGGCTTCCCAGTTCGATACCTGTATTATTCTTTATCGTGACAGAAACACTATAGGAATCGTCTGTAACTTCCTCGTTCGTTATCTGATCAATAGAGGACAATATGTCGTCATACGTTGCAATATTTTCTTGTAATTCTATAATTATTTCATCAATTTGCGCATCTGACAAGTCTTTGACATCCTGCTGCCCTATGGTATTTATCTTATCAGCCATTTCATCCAGCTTCTGACTCAGGGAAACGTCAAGAACATCCGCATACACCTCAACTACTTCGTTGTGCCTGTCCACCAGTTGAGAATAAATACTCTGCACCTCTTCTATTTTATCTTTAGACGCACCTCCACAACCGGTCATTACAACTGCCATTAACATTACTACTAATATTTGTATCTTTTTTTTCATTTCATTTTGTCCTTTTAAAATTTTGATTATTATGAGTATATCACAACTTTCTCTTTCTTGAAATATACTTTGCTCTTTAACCAAAAAACGCCCTTACACTTAAATAACAGGTGCAAGAGCGCTCTCATTTATTCTTTACGCCAAATCATTTCATATTCGGATTGATTCGTACCTTCATTGGTTTGTTTCTTGTTTATTTTAAACTCCTCTTTCATATAAAAATCAAGTGCTTTGACATTCTTACAATAAACATGAAGATGGATTTTAAAATATTTGGATTTACAGATGGATATTAAGGCTCTTCCTATTCCTCTCCCTCTTACATCCTCTTTCACAAAAATGCCTTCCACATACCCTCTGTTGATGCCTACAAAGCCCTGAATACCATTTTGATCCTCATATACATAAATTTCCGTTTCATACAGCCTCTTCTTAACATGATCAAAATTATCCTGCCAATAAGACTGTTCGATAAAATTATGTGTTTTAATATTGGTATCCAGCCAGATTTGTGCAATTTCTTCTATATCTTCTTCTTTCACGCGTCTGACCATAATCATCTCTTTGGCATCCCCGGGAAGTTCATAAGTACACTCCAGAAACAATCTGCTATTATGTGCTTCTTCTTCATTGTAGGTATATCCTAGTCCACGTCCGACTTTCCTTGCAAGTTCATGAAATAAATCACACATTTCAAAAATAGACTGCCATATCATCTCAAGATTTCCTGTGGGATATGTCCGAAGAAATCTTTCAATTTCACTTTGACTTAAATGTCTATGAATATACTTTCCGAACTTTCCAATGCTGCATGTGAAATTGGTATTCATACCGATATACCAGGA
>CAYXCV010000354.1:0-1524 GCA_964463365.1 uncultured Kineothrix sp. | reverse complement strand
GGGGGTGCGGACGCTTTTTTGGACCATTAAGCGACCAGCCCTAGACGTCTTCTATAATCTAATGGGCTCATTCCTCCAAGCGACATTTTGATTCTTTTTTCTGAATACCATGTGATATATCGATTTAGTTGTTCTATGAACTGATCTATTGATATATTATTCCAAGAACGCCCATAAAACATTTCGATTTTTAGTCTGCCGAAAAAGCCCTCACAGGCTGAATTGTCAGGAGAACAGCCTTTCTTTGACATGGATCGTGTAAGATTTGCTTGATCCATTCGTTCAATCCAACCTGGCCAACGATAATGGCAGCCTCTATCAGAATGGACAATTGGATGTTCATTCTGATTAAGAACGGATATTGCTTCATCAAGCATTGTATTGACCAACTTAGCATCAGGAGAAGTTCCAATTGTCCAGCTAACTGGCAATCCGTCAAAGCAATCAATAATGGGAGAAAGATAAACTTTACCCGCTGGGATATGAAATTCTGTGATATCGGTTAACCATTTTACATTAGGCTTTTCAGCATGGAAATCGCGATTAATTATATTTTCGACTGCCATACTAATCTCACCTATATAAGAATTATATTTCTTACGTTTGACATTTAAAACGATTAGGTGTTCCTCTTTCATAAGTCGACGTATTATTTTTTCTGAAACAACTGTTCCAGATGACTTGAGAACAGAATGAACTCGACGATATCCATAACGACTAGAAGATTCCTCAAAGGTAGTTCTGATATCTTTTCTTAATTCAGCGAATTTATCAAGTTTATTTATCGAAATAACTTGATAACAGTAACTGCTCTTAGCCATATGAAATACAGATAAAAGTTCCTTTAATTGATATCTGTTTCGAAGGGCATTAATCACTATGGCTTTTTCACGATTACTGAGTGATTCAAGACTAATGCCCCTATCTTTTTTTATTATTTCAGCCGCCTTTTCTAGAACATCTTTCTCTAGCTGTAAGCGATATACTTCTGTTTGAAGAAGTTCAACCTGTTTAGCAAGCATTTCCTTTTCGGAAACTAGTTGATTTTTATCTTTACTCAATATTTCGCCACTATTTTTGTTGGATTTCTTTGCCATATTTGTTCCACACCCTCGAGTACGTTGTCGTTTTACTTGTGGACATTTTACCAAAGAATACTTTGTTAAACAATCATTTTCAGAGGTAATCCATTGCATCAATATCGGACGACTTGGATAACCTAGTTCATCAACAGTTCTAGATGCATTCTGTCCATGTTCAAAGTAATACTTTATGGCAGTTAATTTCTGCTCTGTTGAATATTTAGAATATCTTTTCTTGCCCTTATGCAATGCACCAGTTATTTGTAATTCTTCATACCAAACAGGTAATGTATTAAAAGTGGGATACCCTAATTCGCGGATAGTCCTAGCTTCACGCAGACCATTCTTAATATATAGTGCTATAGCTTTTTCTCTTTGTTCGAGTGAATACATAACATACCTCCTGATGTATTATCAGGTCCAGGATTATGTCCGCACCCCC
>CAYXCV010000353.1:0-1540 GCA_964463365.1 uncultured Kineothrix sp. | reverse complement strand
CTTTTTGATACACTATAAATTATGAAAAAAGGAATGATTACATTGTCACAAAAACAACTAAAAACCTTTGAAGTGATCCATCGCTTCATTGACAAATCCATTACCAGACAACAAGCTGCTGAGCTCCTTGGTCTTTCTACCCGCCAGATTACTCGTTTAAAGAAAGGAATCCTTACTTCTGGTCCAGAATCACTGATCCATAAAAATACAGGCAGAAAACCAGCTCACGCCGTTTCAGATGAAACGAAGGAAGTTATCCTTAGCATGTTCTCCCGGCCGGAGTTCAAAGGGGTTAACTTCCTCCACTTCAAAGAATTACTCTTGGAAGAACAAAACATCTCCATCTCCTATTCTTCCCTTATCAGTATACTAAAAAATGCAGGATATGAAACCCCTAAAAAGAAAAAAATCAGACATCGCACCCATCGCAGGAAACGAAAGAACCATCCTGGACAGCTGGTTCAAATAGATGCGACTCCCTACGAATGGTTTCAAAATGGCAAGAAATATGCTCTTCACGGGGCAATTGATGATGCCACCGGAAACGTAGTTGGACTTTATATGACACAAAATGAATGTCTTTTCGGCTACCTGGAAATGATGCGCCAATGCTGCTTAGATTTTGGCGTCCCTCAAACTCTTTACTCCGACCGGCACACCATCTTTCGTTCTCCAAAGACCGACTCCCTTTCCATTGATGAAATCATCGCTGGAAAAGAAGTGAAACTGACGCAGTTCGGACGAGCAGTCAATGAACTGGGGATTGATATCATCTATGCAAAGACTCCCCAGGCAAAGGGACGGATCGAACGCTTATGGAATACACTGCAAAGCAGGCTGCCAGTAGAACTGAAACGTAGAGGCATCACAACACTAGACCAGGCAAACGAATTCCTGCTTCAATATCGCCATATCTACAATACCAAGTTTTCTGTCGCAGCAGAAGGGGAATCCCTATTCGTACCTGTTGTAAGCGGATTACCTATCGATGAGATTCTCTGCGTGAAACACAAAAGAAAAACGGACAATGCCGGAAGCTTTTCCTTCAAGAACCGCTGCTTTCAGATTCTCGACGAAGGCTTCCCTGTCATCTCTTCCCGCCGGGAAATAGAAGTGCTTATCAATCCCAGGTTTGGCATCAAAGTGGCCTATCACGGGAAAAGCTATGAAGTGATTCGCTACCTTCGCCCGCAACGTAAAGACACGGATGCTACAAAAGTAGTTCCGAAAAAAACGACCGATGCCGTAACCCCACACTTAATACACAGTTCCGATGCATGGAGAAAAATATGGTGGTCCGAAAGCTATGATCTTTCCCTAAAGTTTTTATATGAGCTGTTCTTCGAGAAACAGCAATCCAGTGTTTCATAGGCTTGTTGAATCATTAGGTTCACATGCTCGACGGTGTCAGGGATAGCCTGCTGCATACAAATCCTTGATACCGTCGTGCTGATAATTAAAATATAGCTGCCTATGAAAAGTGACATTTTCACAAATGAAAGTATAGCTTAAAAAGTGACATAATCAAAAGTTATTGACA
>CAYXCV010000352.1:0-1554 GCA_964463365.1 uncultured Kineothrix sp. | reverse complement strand
CTTTCGGTAAAAAAGGAAATGATGTGTTCCGTAAATTAGAAACATTCCCAATCCCGGTTATTGCAGCAGTAAATGGATTTGCACTGGGCGGCGGATGTGAAATCGCTATGAGTTGTGATATCAGAATCTGTTCTGATAATGCATTGTTTGGACAGCCGGAAGTAGGTCTTGGAATTACACCTGGATTTGGCGGAACGCAGAGACTGGCTCGCCTTGTAGGTGCCGGTATGGCAAAACAGATGATTTACACAGCTAGAAATATCAAAGCAGACGAAGCACTGAGAATCGGTCTTGTGAATACGGTTTATACACAGGAAGAGTTGATGCCGGCAGCAGAAAAGATGGCAGCAGGAATTGCTAAAAATGCTCCGATTGCAGTTCGTAACTGCAAGAAAGCAATCAATGAAGGCTTAGATGTGGATATGGACAAGGCAATTGTAATCGAAGAGAAATTATTCGGTGACTGCTTTGAATCCGAGGATCAAAAAGAAGGAATGACAGCTTTCCTAGAAAAGAGAAAAGTAGAAAAATTCCTTAACAAATAATAATTCATTAATGGTATAATTATGTTTGTCAGTAATTCTATCAATAGTAAAAAATAACTATTGGTTTCAAATTATATTAACACATATTAGGAGGAAATAAGATGAAAGTAGGTATTATCGGCGCTGGTACAATGGGTTCAGGTATTGCACAGGCTTTTGCACAGACAGAAGGCTATGAAGTATTTCTTTGTGATATTAATGAAGAATTTGCAGCAAATGGTAAAAACAAAATTGCAAAAGGTTTTGAGAAACGTATTGCAAGAGGTAAAATGGATCAGGCAGCAGCAGATGCTATCCTTGCAAAAATTACAACAGGTGTTAAAACAATCTGTACAGAATGTGATTTAGTAGTGGAAGCTGCTTTGGAAGTTATGGACATTAAAAAACAGACATTTAAAGAGTTACAGGATATTTGTAAAAAAGACTGTATCTTTGCAACCAATACATCTTCACTTTCTATTACAGAAATCGGTGCAGGTCTGGACAGACCGGTTATTGGTATGCACTTCTTCAACCCGGCTCCTGTTATGAAGCTTGTTGAAGTAATCGCAGGCCTCAACACTCCTGACGAAGTAGTTGATAAGATCAAAGCAATTTCCGAAGAAATCGGAAAGACACCGGTACAGGTAAATGAAGCAGCAGGCTTTGTTGTAAACAGAATTTTAATTCCTATGATTAATGAAGCAATCGGTATCTACGCAGAAGGTGTTGCTTCTGTTGAAGGAATCGACAATGCAATGAAATTAGGCGCTAATCATCCGATGGGACCTTTGGCACTTGGCGATTTGGTAGGCCTTGATATTGTACTGGCTATTATGGAAGTACTACAAAGCGAAACAGGCGATTCCAAATACCGTCCTCATCCACTTCTTAAGAAAATGGTACGTGGCGGCCAGCTTGGAATGAAATCAGGTAAGGGATTTTATGACTATTCAAAATAGGCAGAAATTAATATAACAAACAATATTATTGGAGGAATAAAAACATGGATTTTATGTTAACTAAAAAA
>CAYXCV010000351.1:0-1555 GCA_964463365.1 uncultured Kineothrix sp. | reverse complement strand
TTACAATGGATCTTGCCGGAAGAACTCTTCGCGTAGACGTTGGACGAGTTGGTAAGCAGGCAAACGGTTGTGCATTCATGCAGTATGGAGATACTACGGTTCTTTGTACGGCAACAGCTTCAGATAAACCAAGGGAGGGAATTGATTTTTTCCCTTTAAGTGTGGAATATGAAGAAAAATTATATGCGGTTGGAAAAATCCCAGGCGGATTTAACAAAAGAGAAGGAAAAGCTTCAGAAAATGCGGTTTTGACAAGTCGTGTTATTGACAGACCAATGCGCCCGCTATTCCCCAGTGATTATAGAAATGACGTTACTTTAAATAATTTAGTAATGGCAGTAGACCCTGCTTGCCGCCCTGAGGTTGTGGCTATGATTGGATCTGCTATTGCAACCAGTATTTCAGATATTCCTTTCGCAGGACCTTGTGCAACCACCCAGATTGGCATGAAAAACGGTGAGTTTATTGTTAATCCTTCACAGGAAGAGTGGAAATCCGGAGACCTTAACCTGACAGTAGCATCCACAAACGATAAAGTAATTATGATTGAAGCTGGTGGTAATGAAATTGCTGAGGATAAGATGATTGAAGCAATTTACATGGCTCACGATATTAATCATAAATTGATTCAGTTTATTAATGAAATCGTTTCAGCAGTAGGTAAAGAAAAGCACGAGTATACAAGCTGTTCTGTTCCGGCGGAAATGTTTGAGGCAATTAAAAGCATTGTAACACCGGAAGAGATGGAAGTTGCGGTATTTACAGATGAAAAGCAGATTCGTGAAGATAATATAAGAAAAATTACAGGTAAGCTGGAAGAAGCATTTGCAGATAATGAAGAATATTTGTCTATGCTTGGAGAAGCTATTTATCAGTATCAAAAGAAAACAGTACGCAAGATGATTTTAAAGGATCAAAAACGTCCGGATGGTCGTAAGATCAATCAAATCAGACCTCTTGCAGCTGAGATAGATTTGATTCCAAGAGTACATGGTTCTGCAATGTTTACACGTGGACAAACTCAGATTTGTACTGTTACAACTTTAGCACCCTTATCTGAAATGCAAAGAATTGATGGACTTGATGAAAATGAAGTAAATAAAAGATATATGCACCATTATAATTTCCCTTCCTATTCTGTTGGTGAAACAAGACCAAGCAGAGGACCGGGACGACGTGAAATCGGACATGGTTCATTGGCAGAAAAAGCACTGATTCCTGTACTTCCTTCAGAAGAAGAGTTTCCTTATGCAATCCGTACAGTTTCAGAAACATTTGAATCCAATGGCTCTACTTCACAAGCAGCTATTTGTGCTTCTACTATGTCACTTATGGCGGCAGGTGTACCAATTAAAAGCCCTGTTGCCGGTATTTCTTGCGGACTTGTGACAGGAGATACAGATGATGATTATATTGTTCTTACCGATATTCAGGGACTGGAAGATTTCTTTGGTGATATGGACTTTAAGGTAGCCGGTACCCATAAAGGTATTACAGCAATTCAGATGGATATTAAAATCCATGGATTAACAAGACCGATTGTAGAAGAAGCAAT
>CAYXCV010000350.1:0-1564 GCA_964463365.1 uncultured Kineothrix sp. | reverse complement strand
ATACAAGCGGTACCAATAATATTTTCAGGTATCCGGAGCTTTCGGATCATCAGAAGGCAAGTGATCTGATTACTACCTTTGAAGAGAAGCGGCTTCTTAGCGAATTTGTAGAAGAAACGCTTTCAGATAATAATAATACCGGAATTCAAGTCTATATCGGCGACGAAGTGCAGATACAATCGATGAAGGATTGCAGTGTTGTAACGGCAACTTATGAACTGGAAGAGGGAATGAAGGGAACCATTGGTATTATAGGTCCTAAGCGTATGGATTATGATAAGGTAGTAGGAACATTAAAAACAATGATGCATCAGTTAGATGATTTATATAAAAAAAGAGAATAAGGCAGAAAGAAAGGGATGAAAAGAGTGGTAGAAGATAACAAAACATGCGGTGAAGAAATGGATTTACAGAACAAAGAATCGGAGGAGCTTAACCGTGAAGAGTGCCTCGCACAGGAACTTGAAACAGATGAAGCGGATATTTCTTCACAAGAAAATGTAGACGATAAAGAGAGTACAGATAATACGGATAATAAGAAAAATATTAAGAAGAAAATGAAGCCAGACAAGAAACAGGACTTATTGAAACAGAAGGTAGATGAGTTAGAGGATAAAGTAAAACGCCAGATGGCTGAGTTTGAAAACTTTAGGAAGCGTACCGAGAAAGAAAAAACCACAATGTTTGAAATCGGAGCCAAAAGCGTGATTGAGAAAATTCTTCCTGTTGTGGATAATTTTGAAAGAGGACTGGCAACAGTACCTGAGGAAGATAAAGACTCGGGCTTTACGGAAGGCATGAAGATGATATATAAGCAGCTGATGACAGAGCTGGAGGAATTGGGAGTAAAACCAATAGAGGCGTTAGGTCTGGAATTCAATCCGGATTATCATAACGCAGTAATGCAGGTAGAGAGCGATGAGTACGAAAGCGGAGTCGTGGCACAGGAACTACAAAAGGGTTATACGTACAGAGATACAGTCATTAGATATAGTATGGTAGGAGTAGTAAACTAAGCGTATTGATGTATAACATATAAATCTAACAATTATTTTAATATATTTTAGGAGGAATTAATCATGGGTAAGATTATAGGTATCGATTTAGGAACAACAAATAGCTGCGTTGCAGTTATGGAAGGTGGAAAACCCACCGTTATCGCTAATACAGAAGGAGCAAGAACAACACCATCTGTAGTAGCATTTACAAAGACAGGAGAAAGGCTTGTTGGTGAGCCGGCAAAACGTCAGGCAGTAACCAATGCGGATAAGACAATTGCCTCCATCAAGAGAGATATAGGTACGGACAAAGGTCGTTCAATTGATAACAAGAAGTACTCACCGCAGCAGATTTCCGCAATGATTCTTCAGAAATTAAAAACAGATGCAGAGAGCTATCTTGGAGAGAAAGTAGATGAGGCTGTTATCACAGTTCCAGCATACTTTAATGACGCGCAGCGTCAGGCTACAAAGGATGCAGGTAAGATTGCAGGTCTTGATGTAAAACGTATTATTAACGAGCCGACAGCAGCAGCTCTTGCATATGGTCTTGATAATGAAAAAGA
>CAYXCV010000349.1:0-1567 GCA_964463365.1 uncultured Kineothrix sp. | reverse complement strand
CCAGTACCGCATCTCCTAAAAACTCCAACCGCTCATAGTCATATAATTTATTTATTTTCTGCTCATTGGCAAAGGAACTATGGGTAATTGCTTGTTTTAATAATGTTCTATTATCAAAGCAGTATCCAATTTTCTGCTCTAGTTGTTCAAATAATTTTTCTGTTAACATTGCTTTCCCTCATAAACAATCGAAAGCCCTATAAAGGGCTTTCGATACCTAAGTTTACCTCATTGTTACTAGTTTATAGCGTTTTTTATTAACTCAACCGCTTCTTCAACTGTACTGATTTTTTCAGCTTCTTCTGCTGGAATTTCAATATCAAACTCTTCTTCTATGCCCATTACTATCTGAAAAACATCTAAGGAATCAGCTCCTAAATCATCTGTAAAAGTAGTTTCCATTTTAATTTCTTCAGGATCCACATTAAGAACTTCAGCAATCACTTTTTTTAACTTTTCAAATTCCATATTTACAGCCCTTTCTTTCTTATTCATCTCCAAGAGTAATTTTTTCTTTTATTTTATCATTAATCTTCTGTTCTTTAAATGTGATACATTGTAAGACAGAATTTTTAATTTCTATTGCTTTTGAACTTCCATGAGTCTTGACAACAAGTCCTTTTAAGCCTAAAAGAGGCGCGCCTCCATATTGTTCTAAATCAAAAGTTTTCAGTGTTTCCTTGAGTGCCGGTTTTACTAAAAGTGCACCGATTTTACTTCGTAGAGAGGTAAGCATCCCTTCCTTTACTTTTTTAATAAGGGTACCCCCGACACCTTCATACATTTTCAAGATAACATTTCCTACAAAGGCCTCGCAAACAATAACATCGGCATGACCTGCCGGAATATCTCTTGCCTCTATGCTGCCAATAAAATTAATATCCGAACAGCTTTTGAGCAGTGGAAATGCTTCCTTTACCAGTGCGTTCCCTTTATCCTCTTCAGCACCTATATTTACAATTCCTACTCTGGGACTTTTTATTCCCATAACGCTTTCCATGTATACACTGCCCATTTTGGCAAATTGTACAAGATGGGAGGCTCTGGCATCCACATTAGCACCGCAATCAATTAATAAGGCGGCTCCTTTTTCTGTCGGTATCAAAGGTGCCAGCGGTGGTCTTTCCACTCCCTTTAACCGGCCTACAATCACTTGCCCGCCGACCAATGTGGCTCCGGTGCTTCCTGCAGATACAAACGCATCGCAAGCACCCTCCTTAACCAATTGTAATGCTTTTACAATAGAAGAATCTTTTTTCTTCCGGATAGCCATAACAGGCGGTTCTGACGTTTCAATTATCTCTGTCGCGTTTACAATTTCCACCTGACCGGATTCATATGTATACTTACTGAGTTCTTTTTTAATTGTATCTTCTGCCCCTACAAGAAATACTTTTACCTTATTGCTTGTATTGGCGGCCTCGACGGCGCCTTTTATTACTTCTGACGGTGCATTGTCTCCGCCCATTGCATCAACAGCAACCTTTACAAATTCTGACATGTCAAACCTCCTAATATCTTTCTCTAATATACTAAACCCCTATACAAAAATCAAGATATTTTTCAC
>CAYXCV010000348.1:0-1569 GCA_964463365.1 uncultured Kineothrix sp. | reverse complement strand
CAAAATTTCCTTGAATGATTTCCCCTGCAATTCTTAAGATTTTCCCCTGATCGCTTTTCGGATACTGCCTGGTCATCACAAGCATAATAAGTCCTATCAAAAAGAAGAGAGCCAACAGAATATACTGAATACGAGTAGGCTGCATATGAATAGGCATAATCCAAAGATGTTCTCGGTCTCTTATTCTACTGCGTATCACACAAGCAGCGATTATTAACAGTATTATCCCAATCAGAAGCCATACCGGAGAATCCTTTAGGAAATAAGAATATCCTCCCAAATCAGCTCCTCCATAATGCCTTTCGATTAATCCGGTAGAAAACAGGCTCATTACTGTCAGATAAACAATGATTATGGTCGCAACTACCAGAATAAATTTTGATATAATGCAAGTAAATATCTTGCTTTTCTTATCCCTGTCCAATTTTTGTCACCTGCTTACCTTTGCTTCATACAGCTTACACAGCTTATCTGTGTATTCTCTTAGTGTATCAAATTCCAGCTTGCTGCAGTTTTCCGTATACCTTTGTAATCTATCCACATCATAAAAAAGTTCTTGTATCTTGTCGGTCAGTTGCTCACAGTCTCCAGCTGTAAACAGTTCTCCTGTCTCCTGATTCCGAATCAGTTCCGGAGCTCCACCTACATCCGTCGACAAAACAGGTACGCCATAGGTCTGTGCCTCCATCACGGAAAATGGGCAGTTTTCATACCATTCAGAAGGAAATACGCAGAACCTTGCTCCGCTAATTGCTTCTTCCAAATCTTTTCCTGTAAGGAATCCTCTATTTTCCACATTAGAAACCTGGTTAACCATATCCTCCAGTTCCCCCCCTCCGGCGAAAACAAAAGGAATATCCGGCAGTTTTTTACATGCCTTTAACAGAGTTTCCACTCCCTTTTCTTTCGTATAACGTCCAAAATAAAGCACATAACCTCTGGCTTGTGCCTTTGTGGGAATAATGGAACTATTATAATCAATAAAATTATGCATCGTAATGCATTTATCACGAAGCAAAGGATTGGTTTCCAACTGCTTCTTTAGAAATTCGCTGGGACATATAATCGTGTCAACCAGTCCGTAGGTCTTGCGCCATTTGTAGATATAGCCTTCCACCGATCCTAAAATGCTCTTCACCTTAGAATTGTGAATGCACTTATATTTACTGCATGAAATAAATCTTCCCCCCGAGCAGGCGAAGCATCTCTCATGTACGGAGGGTATCAGCATCATATGATTGGGACATACCCACTGGTAGTCGTGGGCGGTATATAGAATCGGCACCTTTCTGCCTGTTTGTTTCTCATAAGCTCTGATTTCATAAATAATAGAGGGAGTTAATTGAAAATTGAAGTTGTTTAGATGTACCGCATCAGGAGTAAAGTCCTCCAGTACGGAGCGAATTTTCTTCCTTGCTTCTATGGAATATATAATTTTAAAAGGATATATTAACTTTTTTAATTTTCCGGTATGGAAATCCATATTGGAGGTGTAACATTCTGCATGATTACCAACGATACGTTTCTCATGCTCCATACCAAAATACTGAACCTCATGTCCTATTCTTT
>CAYXCV010000347.1:0-1583 GCA_964463365.1 uncultured Kineothrix sp. | reverse complement strand
TTGGATTTAAATGTGGGATATAATGAAGCCGATAATGTATGGGAATTAATTGTAAAGTATAACGGAGATTTGAGCGGTCTGGACAGTTCGGTCATTAAAGTGGAGCAATTGATTGCAGGCTATGCGATTGTTACGATTCCTCAAAATCTTATAAGCTCTTTTGTGGAGTTAGAAGAAATAGAATTTGTTGAAATGCCAAAGCGTTTCTTTTTTAATTTACAGCAGGCAAAAGAGGCATCCTGCATATTGCCTGTTACCATAAGAGAGCCATCCTTATCAGGTAGTGGTACAATAATTGCAATTATTGACTCTGGAATCGACTATGCCAGGATGGACTTTCGAAGAAGTGATGGCAGCAGTCGTATTCTGTATCTCTGGGATCAGTCATTAAGGGGAGATGAAAGCAGGGGATTCAATCCACCGGAAGGGTTTTTTACAGGAGTGGAATTCAATAATCTTCAAATAAATGAAGCTCTGTCTATCAATAGTAAGTCAGAACAATTTCAGATGATACCAAGTCTGGATGTTTCAGGGCACGGCACTTCTGTCGCTGCTATAGCGGCAGGTAACGGCATGTCATCCGATGGAAGATACGTTGGTGTGGCACCGGAGAGTGATTTGATTGTAGTAAAGCTTGGAATACCCGGGCAGGAATCCTTTCCCAGAACAACAGAATTAATGCGGGCATTGACATATGTTGTTAACAAAGCGGCAGCTCTTGCCAAACCGGTAGCAATTAATCTGAGTTTTGGCAATACGTACGGAGCCCATGACGGAACATCTTTATTGGAACGATTCATAGATAACGTATCGGAAATCGGCAGAAATGTTATGTGTGTCGGAAGTGGTAATGAGGGCGCGGCAGGAGGTCATGCATCCGGAATCGTAAGCAGTTCCTCAAGAATAGAATTGGCCATTGCTTCTTATGAGCGCTCAGTGAATGTGCAGCTTTGGAAAGAGTATGCGGATATTTTCAGGATAACCATAATATCACCGGGTGGTCAGAGGCAATTAGTTGATACACAGAGAACGGGGACGATACGGCTTATTATGGAGCAGACCGAGGTGCTTATATATGTGGGCGAACCCTCCCCATATTCAATTAATCAGGAGATATATTTTGACTTTATTCCCCAGCAGGATTATATTAACTCCGGAGTATGGGCGTTTTTACTGGAACCGGTTAAGATCGTAACCGGGAATTATTATTTTTATCTGCCAAGCAGTGTGGCGTTAAACAGCGGAACCAGATTCTTTGCACCGACTCCGGAAGTTACGTTCACCATACCCTCCACAGCCAGAAAGGTGATTACAGTAGGCGCCTATAACAGTATTTATGAATCCTATGCGGATTTCTCGGGCAGAGGATATTTGTTGGAAAGTCGTGGGGAGAGCCGTGTGGCAAATGAGGCCGTAAAGCCGGATATTGTGGCTCCGGGGGTTGACCTTTCCATTAGTGACGGCGTGGGAGGAACCAAGCTTGTAACGGGCACTTCTTTTGCAACGCCAATTGTGACAGGCTCAGCAGCCCTTATGATGGAGTGGGGAATCATAAGGGGGAATGATCCTTATTTGTATGGAGA
>CAYXCV010000346.1:0-1585 GCA_964463365.1 uncultured Kineothrix sp. | reverse complement strand
CTACTGATAATAGAGCCAGATTAATTGCCTGACCGGGCAGAACATTTAAACTGGCTATTGTATTACTTACTGCATTAGCTGCCATAGCAAACGTACCAAAAGTGGAAATCAAGCTAAGCAACAATATTTTGCCAAGTTGAAATAAACTATTCTCCATGCCATTGGGGATTCCGATATAAAGTATTTTCTTAATAAGGTACCCGTTTGGTCTAAAAGTGATCTTATTTTTAAAATTAATAATTCTTTTGGATTGAAACATTAAACAGAAGATAATGACCGCAGCTGTTAATCTGGATATCGTTGTGGATATTGCCGCACCTGCTACTCCCATGCCGGCACCATATATTAATATAGCATTTCCTATTATGTTCATAACATTCATAAGTATGGATATCAGCATCGTTGTACGCGAATCACTCATGGCCCGGAATAATGCCGCACAAGAATTATAAACAGCCAGCGGTACAATTGAAATGGCAGTAATGATAAGATATGTCACTGCATTTGTCATGACATCTTCATCTACCTGCCCAAATATCAATCGTAATAGCGGTTTGTTCCATATGAGCAAAACTATAGTAACAGCAGTAGCTGCAACTGTGGTAAATAAAAGCAGCTGCCATGCCGCCTTCCCTGCATTCTTCTTATCCTTCTGTCCCAGAAAATGCCCTGCAACTACGGCACCTCCTGTGGCTAACGCTGCCGTAATATTAATAACCAGTATATTAATATTGTCTACCAATGATACCCCTGATACAGCAGCCTCCCCTACGCCGGAAATCATAATAATATCAACCATACCCACTAATACATTCAGAAACTGCTCAAATACAAGAGGTAGGATTAACTTTTTTAAATCTTTATTAGAATATAACATTAATTATTTCCTATTCTTCCTTTCATATGTTTCTTATTTATTATAAACTTTAGTATTAAATCATACAATAAATTCACTGATATTTCACCATTCTATAATAGCAATATTTTACATTACTATTAATCTTATTTAAAGTACTAGCAGCTATACCAGTTTCCTTATTGCAAAACATCTTATATTATTATTAATCTTCTATTTTCTTATAAGATAGTATTTCAGCCTTATAAATTGCAAAACATCTTATATTACTATTAATCTATCCACCATATCCAGTAAAGTATCCGTAAGACGATTTCAAAACATCTTATATTACTATTAATCCGGTCATTAAGTTCTGGTGCAAGTATCTGTAAGAAATTTCAAAACATCTTATATTACTATTAATCAGCATTAGACGGAAAGGAAAGACTTCGTATCCTGCAATTGCAAAACATCTAATATTTCATTTAAAAGGAAAACGGCACAACCTTTCAGCTGTACCGCTTTCACTATCGTTAATATGTTTTGTACCTTAAATCACAACTACCGGTTTTATCAGTTCCTTTGGCTTGTCTTTCATTAACATCAGGGCTTCTTCTATATGTTCAGCACCTTGGAACTTATGGGTAAGTAGTTTAGAAGTATCCAAACGTCCGGTTTCTATTAGAGAAGCTAGCTTCTCCATACGCAAACGACCACCAGGCATTAGACCTCCTCTGATAGTCTTAT
>CAYXCV010000345.1:0-1587 GCA_964463365.1 uncultured Kineothrix sp. | reverse complement strand
CAAAATTTCCTTGAATGATTTCCCCTGCAATTCTTAAGATTTTCCCCTGATCGCTCTTCGGATACTGCCTTGTCATCACAAGCATAATAAGTCCTGCGATAAAGAAGATAGCTAAGAGAATAGGCTGCATATGAATAGGCTGCATATGAATAGGCTGCATATGAATAGGCTTAATCCAAAGATGTTCTCTATCTCTTATTCTACTGCGCATCACGCAGGCAGCGACAATTAACAGTACTATCCCTGTCAGCAGCCACACCGGAGAATCTTTTAGGAAATAAGTATATTCTCCCCAATTATCGCCGTCATAATTCTTAATTTCGATTAATCCGGTAGAAAACAGGCTCATTACTGTCAGATAAACAATGATTATGGTCGCAACTACCAGAATAAATTTTGATATAATGCAAGTAAATATCTTGCTTTTCTTATCCCTGTCCACTTTTTGTCACCTGCTTACCTTTGCTTCATACAGCTTGCACAGCTTACCTGTGTATTCTCTTAGTGTATCAAATCCCAGCTTACTGCAGTTATCTGTATACCTTTGTAATTTATCCACATCATAAAAAAGTTCTTGTATCTTGCCGGTCAGTTGCTCACAGTCTCCGGCTGTAAACAGTTCTCCTGTCTCCTGATTCCGAATCAGTTCCGGAGCCCCACCTACATCCGCCGACAATACAGGTACACCATAGGTCTGTGCCTCCATCACGGAAAATGGGCAGTTTTCATACCATTCGGAAGGAAATACGCAGAACCTTGCTCCGCTGATTGCTTCTTCCAAATCCTTTCCTGTAAGGAATCCTCTATTTTCCACATTAGAAACCTGGTTAACCATATCCTCCAGTTCCCCCCCTCCGGCGAAAACAAAAGGAATATCCGGCAGTTTTTTACATGCCTTTAACAGAGTTTCCACTCCCTTTTCTTTCGTATAACGTCCAAAATAAAGCACATAACCTCTGGCTTGTGCCTTTGTGGGAATAATGGAACTATTATAATCAATAAAATTATGCATCGTAATGCATTTATCACGAAGCAAAGGATTGGTTTCCAACTGCTTCTTTAGAAATTCGCTGGGACATATAATCGTGTCAACCAGTCCGTAGGTCTTGCGCCATTTGTAGATATAGCCTTCCACCGATCCTAAAATGCTCTTCACCTTAGAATTGTGAATGCACTTATATTTACTGCATGAAATAAATCTTCCCCCCGAGCAGGCGAAGCATCTTTCATGTACGGAGGGTATCAGCATCATATGATTGGGGCATACCCACTGGTAGTCGTGGGCTGTATATAGAATCGGCAACTTTCTGCCTGTTTGTTTCTCATAAGCTCTGATTTCATAAATAATAGAGGGTGTTAATTGAAAATTGAAGTTGTTCAGATGTACCGCATCAGGAGCAAAGTCCTCCAGCACGGAGCGAATTTTCTTCCTTGCTTCTATAGAATATATTATTTTAAAAGGATATATTATTTTTTTTATTTTTCCTGTATGAAAATCCATATTGGAGGTGTAACATTCAGCATGATTACCTACGATACGTTTCTCATGCTCCATACCAAAATACTGAACCTCATGTCCTATTCTTT
>CAYXCV010000344.1:0-1589 GCA_964463365.1 uncultured Kineothrix sp. | reverse complement strand
AATTCCTGTAACTTCTGTAGCGCCACCTCAGGTGTTGCATTCTTCAAATAAATTTCTACCATAGTATTATCAAAGGTATCACCGGCTTCTGCGGAAGCTAAGGATTCATTATAAAATCCAAATGTTCCTGATGTATTATTTAAAACTTCTTCTACGTATGCGTACTGCTTAGGTGCCTTTTCTTTATCAATATCAACATTTGTAGTCGGAATTTTGCCTGCCACTTCTGCCGTATATTTCTGTGCTGTTTCATCTGTAAAGTATTTAAGTAGTGCAATGGCTGCTTCTTGCTTGCTTGTGGTTGCACTCATCATAATATTATCGGTCTTCACCATCATCCGATTCGGGTCCGCACCGCCTTCTATTGAGGGGAACTGGAATGCTCCGCATTTATCTTCAAATTCCGCTTTATTTCCATTCAAATCTCCGATTACCCAAGAGCCCTGAATCAACATTGCAGCTTCTTCGTTGTAGAATTCAGCATTTGCCTGATCATTGGAGTCACCCGCTGCTGTTGATTGAAAATACTGAGACAACTCAATTAATTTATGACCTGCTTTAATATAAGAATCACTGGTCCAATCTAAGGTTCCTGCTGTAATACCTTCTAAGTTATCAGGTCCTCCCTGCCTGTCGCAAAGATAACCGGCAACCAGAGACAAGCACCACGCATCGGCCGCCGAGCAAGCAATCGGAGTATATCCGGCAGCCTTTATTTTTTCACACACAACCAGTAATTCATCATAGGTCTTTGGTGGTTCCACTCCTACTTCTTCAAAAATCTCCGTATTATAAAATGTTAACGCCGCGGAAAAATTTGTAGGTATTGCCATAATCTTGTCATCGTAAGTTAGTTTCTCGAAAATACCATCCGTAAATGTTTCATACCAATCTTTATTATCCATTTGTAAAATATTCGTCATATCAGCCGCTACCCCGGAATCTACATATTGCTTCATTCGTGGGCCCGGATGACACATAAAGAGATCCGGCACTTCACCCGATGCAATTAAAGCATTCAATTTTGTATCATATTCTTCTGCCGGCGTTGTGATTACACGGCAATAATATACGCCTTCATAATCTTTATTAAACCGATCTATTACTTCTTTATATCCCCGCGTTACTAAGTCAACTGAGACTTCCAAATCATCATAAAATGTCCATATTATTTCTTGTGCTTCTCCTTTTTCCACAATTTTCGAATTCGAAGAGTCATCAGAATCCCTTCCGATATCCGTAGATACCGCACATCCCGTCATTAACGATACACACATAACTAATGCCAGACATAATGATATTATTTTCTTTTTCATAATAATGCCTCTCTTTCTTTTGTATGATTAACCGGTTACTTATTCAGATAAACCATCACCGCATCCTGTGGCAACAATTCTAATTCTATAAAACCATTATATAGCTTTCCTTTTTCTACCTCACATATCCCGTTTCTTTCTATGCTAAAATGTTGTAAATTCACTGCATATAGTTCTGCAGGTATGGAAGCTGTTTGGGTTACATCCGAAATATTAGCCAGAGCACAAGCTATGCTCCCGTCCGGACTTTCCCAAAACATATGCAGTACGGAG
>CAYXCV010000343.1:0-1592 GCA_964463365.1 uncultured Kineothrix sp. | reverse complement strand
CTATTGATCCGAATGCAACCCATGATATTACGGAAGATGCCAAGAGCAAAGGTATCGCAATGAGCTCCATTGCACAGACACAGGATAATGTTAATTTAATATATACTTTGGACGAGTATGATTATGGATATACAATCGGTAAGCAGGCAGCTGATTGGATCAAAGAAAATCTTGACGGCAAAGCAAAAGTAGCAATTATTTCTCAGGATAACGTAGAAGCGGTTATTCCAAGAGGAAACGGTGTGGAAGAAGCTTTGAAAGAACTCTGCCCGGATGTGGAAATCGTAGCAAGACAGGCCGGTGACACATTGGAAGGCGGTATGTCTATCATTGAATCCGTCCTGGCACAGCACTCTGATCTGGATGTGGTAGTGGCTACCAATGATTCCGGCGGTATCGGCGGATATCAGGCTATGGTTGCTGCTGGCGCTGACGGAGCGGATAAAGCGGTATTCTCGGGAGACGCAACAGCAGAAGCACTGTCTTATATTGCTGAAGAAGATAGTATTTATAGAGGAACCGTTGACTTATACCCTTATAAGGGCGGTTACGAAAGTGCACAAATTCTGTATAAATATATTACAGAAGGAGTACCGGCAGAACAAGAAACAATTTTCTTACCTTATGTACCTGTACCAAAGCAGGACGTAATTGACGGAACATATGTGGCACAGTAAAGTTTTGTGAGTGAAAATGCTGCAATATTGCTGTGAGGCTATTGCAGCATTTTATATTCGGGTCATAGAAACGAGGAAAAGTATGAGTGATGTAATTGTAAGAGTAAAAGAATTAACAAAGCATTATGCCATGGTTAAAGCTCTTGATAATATTACTTTTGAAGTACGGCGAGGAGAAGTTCATGCCTTATGCGGTGAAAACGGAGCGGGTAAATCCACTTTTATCAAGCTGCTAACCGGGGCCAATGAGCCTACAAAGGGAACTATTGAATTTGAAGGAATCGAATATAAGAAATTAAGTACTAGACAAGCGATGGATCTGGGAATAGCAGTCATTTATCAGGAATTCAGTCTGGTACCTTATCTAACCGTAGCAGAAAATATATTCTATGGTAGGGAGGTCCAAAAATATGGAGTAAGAAATATCAATCTTATGAACCAAGAGGCAGAACGGCTTTGCCAGGAAATGGGCATTGATATTGATGTGAAAACAAAGGTATGTGATTTGGGTGTGGCTTATCAGCAAATCGTAGAAATACTCAAAGCGGTTTCAAAGAATGCGAAATTCATTATTATGGATGAACCTACAGCGCCTTTGACCATTAGTGAAACAAAGATCTTTTTTAATATTATACAAAAAATGAGGGAAAAAAATGTAACCATTATTTTTATTTCTCATCGGTTGGAAGAAGTATTTGAACTGTGTGATAGAGTAACGGTTCTCTGCGATGGGAAATACGTAGTTACTAAAAATATAGATGAAATTACTAAGAAGCAGTTGATATCCTACATGGTAGGAAGAGAATTGGCGGATGATTATCCTTCTCCGGGTGTAAAGGTCGGTGAACCTGTTTTAAAAGTTTCGGGAATGAGCAATCAATATATCAAAGATATCAGCTTTACCTTAAATAAAGG
>CAYXCV010000342.1:0-1595 GCA_964463365.1 uncultured Kineothrix sp. | reverse complement strand
CACTGATTGCTAAGAAATCCGATAAAGGAAAGCTGATATTTGTTGGTGATGGTATCAATGACGCACCTGTGTTAGCGAGGGCAGATATTGGTGTTGCTATGGGCGGTTTGGGGTCAGATGCTGCGATAGAAGCTGCAGATGTTGTTATCATGACAGACGAACCTTCTAAAATAGCTAAGGCAATACAAATATCTAAGAAGACACTTGTTATAGTAAAACAAAATATTGTATTTGCAATCGGAGTCAAGATTCTGGTATTATTATTAGCAGCAGTAGGTTTAGCTACTATGTGGGCAGCGGTATTTGCAGATGTGGGTGTGGCGGTAATCGCGATATTGAATGCAATGAGAGCAATGAATGATAAGTAGGGAGAATCATTATGGAGCATGAATTAATTACAGTTAGTTTGTGTGAAAATGAATTAATAGCAATATGCGGTCGGTATCATTTCAGAGATACCGACCTTCCCTTGCTGAAAGAAGTATATCAGGAACATTTAAAGCCATGCATGGTATCGACTTATTTTCTATGGAATGCGGAGAGTTTGGAAGAAGCAAAGGTGTTAATGACTCTGGGTAAGGCGATAGATGAGAAGCAGAATCATCTGATGGGCACTGGGCAAATGTCAAAAGCTTACATATTAGAATGCCTGTCTATGGAATTGCTTACGAAGGCCTATAAGAAAGCGGATGATTTTCTACATGATAAAACAGGATTATGGTGCGGTGTTTATATGTTTCCGGGTTCCGATGGTTCCTTAGAAGGTGTTGCGGAGCTTGTGGATAGTTTCAGGCAGGAAGAAATAACATATAATGAAGCTTTCAATCTGATACCGAAAAAAAGTGTTGCTTATAAGGTTATGATGGTCGAGGAAGCTCCTTCATTGGAGAGGGAATCGATGTTATGTGCAGGCTGCAGCAGGCAAACTTGCGAGAACAGAAAGCAAACAGAATTAAATTACGGATATAAGCGGATCTTTGGTGAAAAAAGGAGCGGGCATTGAAAACAGGATTGATTCATGTTTATTGTGGGGATGGAAAAGGAAAAACGACAGCGGCGGCAGGTCTTGCACTTAGGGCGGCAGGATGCGGTAAGAGGGTACTGTTTGTTCAATTCATGAAAGGTAATGAAAGCGGCGAAATAACCGCAATGAGACAGATAGAAAATATTAAAGTATTACGCAATACAAAAAAGTTCCCATTTTACAACCAGATGAGTGAAGAGGATAAAGTACAGATAACCAAAGAGCATAATAATATACTTAACCAAGTGATGGAAGGAATAGAACAGAAGGAATGCGATATACTGATTCTGGATGAAATCACTTATCCCTATCGCTTAAATCTGATTGATAAAAAAATGATAGAAGAGATAATTGTAAGTAAGAATCCTTTGTTGGAACTGGTTTTAACAGGAAGAGATCCTGATAAGCTATTTATAGAATATGCAGATTATATCACGGAGATGAAATGCATCAGGCATCCTTATGAAAAAGGAATTGCAGCCAGAAAAGGAATTGAATTTTAAATTGGAAGGAGTATTAATATGACAAAAACAATGATTATTGAAGGAATGTCCTGCGGTCACTGTACCGC
>CAYXCV010000341.1:0-1596 GCA_964463365.1 uncultured Kineothrix sp. | reverse complement strand
AAAGAAATACGAAAAAAGGCCACTCCAGGGAGCAAGTGTAAGATAATCCATACTCTTTTTCTTGCTATGATCCGCTTTAATTGTTAGAATTAAAGGGAGGTATCCCAAAATGCCAGATCTAATAGTCAAGGTTTGGAGGGAAGTACGCGCCATATGCACAATTGCTCGTATTTGTCAAACACAATTTCCGTTAACTTGCTAACGTAAACGTGTCTTTCAATACAGGGTGAAACACAATATAATATTATAAGATTGGGTTCCGCTTTTATCGGGCAGGAATTCGACAAAGCGCTGAAGGCTGAAGGAGGAGAAATGTTTATGATGAAATTGAAAAAAAGTATTTATTTTATATTTATTTTATATAGCGCTATTTTATTCACTGGATGCAGTGAAAATAATATTGACGATTATGCAACTAATGAGGGGTATTTGCAAACAACAGGAACATCAGAAACAAATAAGAATGACTCAGATAATGAGACAGCAAAAAAAGGAGTATCTAAAGAAAACGTAAAAGTAGGGGTATTATACATATCAAATCCATTGGAAGAAAGCAGCGGATATTCTTATACTCACGATTTGGGAATTCAGGGAATGGAAGATAATCTCGGACTAACAGAAAATCAGATAGTGAGAAAAGTAAGTATTGATGATGGTGATAAAGATGCAACAAAGGAAGCTCTTATTGACTGTATTAACCAAGGATGTAATGTAATTTTTGCTACTAGTTGGGGATATATGGAAACTACAGCCGAATTAGCAGAAGAATACCCTGATATTTATTTTTCTCATGGAACAGGATACATGAATAATGGAAAGAATTTTAATAATTATTTCGGAAGAATATATCAGGCAAGGTATTTAAGTGGATTAGTGGCTGGAATGAATACAAGTACAAATAAAATTGGGTATGTAGCGGCACAGGATAATACAAATGCAGAAGTTACCGGAGGAATTGATGCATTTGCAATTGGGGTTTACGAAGTAAATCCTGAGGCACTTGTTTATGTAAAAATAACAAATAGCTGGTTTGATCCTGAGGCAGAAGAAGCAGCTTCCATTCAGCTTCTCGACTTGGGATGTGATGTAATGGCACAGCACTGTGATACGGCATATCCGCTGTCAATTGCAGAGGAAAGAGGAGTATATGGTATAGGATACAATTCAGATATGGCAAAAGAAACACCGGATTCCTGCCTATGCAGTGTTATTTGGAATTGGAGTGCATATTATACGACAGCAGTACAAAGTATTATTGATGGAACTTGGGATGGCTCGAATTACTATGGTGGTATGGCAGATAGTCTGGTAGCAATAACAAGTTTGGCAGATTTTTGTGTAGATGAAACACAGGAGAAGGTAGATGTGGCTACTGAAAACATTCTTTCAGGCTCCTTTAATGTATTTGACGGTGTTCTTGAGACAAATGAGGGTAATACCGTTGGTGAAGAAGGAAATACCCTTGATGATGCAACAATCACCGGTGGGATAGACTGGTATTATAAGAATGTACAAATAGTAGATTAAAAAATATATAATCATTGGCGAAGGGAGAGGTACATTTATGAAAATAAATCTAAAAATGAAAATACTAGC
>CAYXCV010000340.1:0-1607 GCA_964463365.1 uncultured Kineothrix sp. | reverse complement strand
AACTGACCGAGCTGCCTGCGCTGCCGAACAGCCTGACAAAGCTGGACTGCAGCGACAATGAACTGACCGAGCTGCCTGCGCTGCCGGACAACCTGACAGCACTGGAGTGCGGCTACAACCAACTGACAGAGCTGCCTGCGCTGCCGGTCGGCCTGACAACACTGTATTGCCCCAGCAACAATTTGACCGGACTGCCTGCGCTGCCGAACAGCCTGACATATCTGGTTTGCCGCAACAACTATCTGACCGGGCTGCCTGCGCTGCCGAAGCGCCTGACAGTTCTAGTTTGCTTCGACAACGAACTGACCGAGCTGCCTGCGTTGCCGAACCGCCTGGAAACACTGGATTGCGGCGCCAACAAACTGACCGGGTTGTCTTTGAACAGTAACGCGAACTATACCCAAATTGACGCGAGCCACAATTATATGGCGGATACCAGCGCCGTCACCGGACAAACCATTTCCTGGGGCAACGGTTCTTTTATCTTCGATCCCCAGCATGCTCCCGACTTTGTGCGGGTGAAGACTCTCACCGATGGTCCGACGGTGGCCGTGGTAGACATTCCCCTGACGCTGAACGCCAAGGTAGTTCCCGCCAATGCCACAGACCAGAATATTCTATGGAGTATTTCAGGAGCGTACCCCAACACCACCAACGCGTCGGTCGAGAACGGCGTCTTTACCGCCACGGAGACGGGGAAGGCGTACGTTAAGGCTTTCATACACGACGGAGTTGACATCGATGACGAGTATAATAAAACCTATTCCATAACCGTAATCGCCCCATTCTCCTCCGTCACCCTGAGTCCGGCTACGGCCACGCTAAAAAAAGGTGAGTCCCAGCCGTTCTCCGCTACCCTGGACGGAGCGGCCGCCGAAAGAGGTTATATCAACTGGTCGGTAGACAGCTCATCGGGCTCCACCATCAGCGCAGACGGTGTTCTCAAAGTATCCGCCAATGAAACCGCCGAAACCCTGACGGTCACTGCCACCTTCAAGGGGGACACCACGAAAACGGCTACTGCTGCCGTGTCAGTGCCCCAACCGCCGAAGCCCCCTGCGGTTATCGTAACCGAAGGCGGCAGCACTAGTGGCAGTTCCGGCAGTAGTTCCGGCAGTAGTTCCCCGGCTGTGTCCCAACCAGCCATAACCGGAAAACAGCCCGATATGCCGGCAATAGGGGAGGTTAGCGTAACCGGCGCGGTAACGGATGAGGCACTGGCTGTCACCGTCAGTGACCAAACCATAAAGGATGCGATTAAGGCGGCACAGGATGCAGCAAGAAAAGCAGGAAAAGCCAAGGATGGAATTGCGGTTGTGCTTCCCATCAGCTCTTCCGCAGGCTATGAGAGCCTTTCCCTTACACTAAGCAGGGAATCTCTGGATGCGCTTAAAAAAGCAGGCGTGAAGTCCCTGACCATCGGCTCCCCAGTGATGGACCTTACGCTGAATCAGAAAGCCATAGAGGCTGTACATTCACAGACCATCGGCAGTGTCACCGTTTCGGCCGCAGCGCAGCATAAGCTGTCCGCAGACGCAAAGGGATGGATCGGCAGCCGACCGGCGGTGAAAAGACCGGAAACCTTTGCGCCGTATATGTGGATGTAA
>CAYXCV010000339.1:0-1622 GCA_964463365.1 uncultured Kineothrix sp. | reverse complement strand
ATTGATGAGACACTGAAAGAAATAGGTGAAAGCACATGGCTAAGCTAGTTTCAAAAACATATGGTGAAGCTTTATTCGAGCTGGCTGTGGAAGATGATAAAGTCGATGTGCTGACAGAAGAAATTGAGAGCATCAAAAAAATATTTGATGAAAATAAAGAATTTGGAAAATTAATGAATCACCCTAAGATTTTAAAGGAAGAAAAGTTAACGATACTTGAAAATGTTTTTAAAGGACGTATTTCTGATGAGCTGACAGGTTTTCTATCGCTTATTATTACAAAAGATCGTTATGGTGATATTGATGCAATTCTTGATTACTTCTTAGCTGAAATTAAAAAGCATAAAGGCATCGGAGTTGTCTATGTTACTACGGCTTCATCTCTCAAAGATGAGCAGAAAGCCAGAGTAGAGCAGAAACTTTTAGAAACCACCTCCTACAATAAAATGGAGATACATTATTCGGAAGATAAAAGCCTGATTGGCGGTATGGTAATCCGGATAGGTGACAGAGTGGTTGACAGTAGTATCAGTACAAAACTAAGCGAACTTACAAGACAATTACTGAAGATTCAATTGTCATAAAAAATAAGAAAGGTGCGTAAGATCCATGAATTTAAGACCAGAAGAAATAAGTTCTGTCATTAAGGATCAGATTAAGAGATATGCGTCCGCACTTGAAGTATCTGATGTAGGTACAGTAATTCAAGTAGCAGATGGTATTGCCCGCGTGCATGGACTTGAGAATGCTATGCAGGGAGAGCTTTTAGAGTTTCCCGGAGAAATATATGGCATGGTTCTCAACTTAGAAGAAGATAATGTTGGTGCGGTACTTCTTGGAAGCCATAGAAATATTAATGAGGGTGATATCGTTAAAACCACTGGTCGAGTTGTAGAGGTACCGGCTGGTGATGTGATGCTTGGACGAGTAGTAAATGCTCTTGGTCAGCCAATTGATGGAAAAGGACCAATACAAACAGATAAGTTTAGAAAAATTGAAAAAGTTGCTTCCGGTGTTATTACAAGAAAGCCCGTAGATACACCATTACAAACAGGTATTAAAGCAATTGACTCTATGGTTCCCATAGGAAGAGGGCAGAGAGAGCTTATCATAGGTGATAGGCAGACAGGTAAAACAGCAATCGTTATTGACACGATTATTAATCAAAAAGGACAAGGGGTAAAATGTATCTATGTTGCAATCGGGCAGAAATCGTCAACCGTTGCAACTATTGTGAAAACATTGGAAGAACACGGAGCAATGGCTTACACTACAGTGGTTGCAGCTACTGCAAGTGAGTTGGCACCGTTACAGTATATAGCACCATATTCCGGTTGTGCTATTGGTGAAGAGTGGATGGAAAATGGTGAAGATGTTCTTGTGGTTTATGATGATTTGAGTAAACATGCGGCAGCTTACCGTACACTTTCCCTGCTTCTGAAACGACCACCCGGACGAGAAGCTTATCCAGGCGATGTATTTTATCTGCATTCCAGACTGCTGGAAAGAGCAGCCCGTATGAATGAAGAGTATGGCGGCGGATCGTTGACAGCACTTCCGATTATTGAAACGCAGGCAGGAGATGTGTCTGCTTATATTCCCACGAATGTAATATCCATTAC
>CAYXCV010000338.1:0-1626 GCA_964463365.1 uncultured Kineothrix sp. | reverse complement strand
GAGTAAATCCTAAGACCAATAGCATTAACGTATTGCGTGCTCCGGAAAATAGCTGCTACCTGGAGAAGGGTGCAACCACTTATACAGAGTACTTGGAAAAATTATCAAATGAATTTTGGCATGAGAATGATAGAGAAAGATTGAGGAATGAGTTTTCACTTGAACATATGCTGGAGATGATGAACGGAACTATAGATAAAGCAACGGTGGAATACAAGAGAAAGTTTGAAAATGACTATCACTGGACATCGATAACGGCATTTTATGGTGATACATCCGGAGGCTGGATTACTTTTGCAGTACAGGACATACATGAACAAAAAAACAGAGAAGAAAAAAGTAATATTGTTATGGAGAATGCATTTGATGCCGCTCAGAAAGCGACACAGGCTAAGAATGAATTCTTGTCAAGAATGTCACATGATATTAGGACACCGATGAACGTTATACTTGGAATGACGACACTGGCGTCAGCTCATATTGATGATAAAGAGCGGTTGGTGGATTGCCTTGATAATATTAAAAAGTCTACCAAACTGATGATACAGCTTATTAATGAAGTGCTTGATATGAGTAAAATTGAGAGCGGGAAGTACAAACTTGATATAAAATCCTTTAAGTTATCTAGCTTGATGGATAATATTGTTGATATGACTATGCCTATTTTAAAGGAAAAAAATCAGACAATAAAGTTGGATATGAATGATATCATAAATGATAATGTACTTGGGGATGTTATGCGTATACAGCAAGTATTTATGAATATTTTGTCCAATGCAAATAAATATACACCGGAAGGCGGTCATATTTGGATTCATGTGGAGGAACTGGGATACAATGGTGGCCAATATGGTAAGTACAAATTTGACTTCATCGATAATGGCATTGGGATGGAGTCGGAGTTCTTAGAGCATATCTTTGAGCCATTCAGTCGGGCAGAGGATTCCAGAATTAGTAAGACGACAGGGGGAACCGGACTGGGATTGGCCATTGCGCACAGCATCTTACAGGTTATGGAGGGGACCATTTTTGTTAAGAGTACCCCACATAAAGGAAGTTGCTTCACTGTTATATTGAATCTGCGTTTACAGGATGCGGGAGACTATAAAGACATACTTATGAAAGATACTGAAATAGTAGATATCAGGGATTTGCATTTAATAGGAAAGAAGATTCTTCTCGTAGAGGACAATGAAATAAACCTGGAAATTTTTAAAGAAATCCTTGAGATGTCTGGTGCAACTGTAGAAACGGCTGAGAATGGGAAGATAGCAGTTACCAAATTTATTGAATCTCCGCCAGGATATTATGATATTATATTTATGGATATTCAGATGCCGGTTATGGATGGAAATGAAGCTACCGTAGTGCTTCGTTCTTTGGACAGACCAGATGCTGCAAGTATACCGATTGTAGCAATGACGGCAAATGCTTTTATAGAGGATATCATGCAGTCCAGGCAGTCAGGAATGAATGAACATATTGCAAAGCCGATTGATGTATCTAAAATAGTAGACGTTTTAAAAAAATGGGTAATAATAAATAATTAATTGCAGGCAATGGATTAGTGATGAGGTGTATGATATAGTATGGGAAGAGTGGCATTAGTCAGTGGGGCGTCACGCG
>CAYXCV010000337.1:0-1626 GCA_964463365.1 uncultured Kineothrix sp. | reverse complement strand
TTTCGGGAATGAGCAATCAATATATCAAAGATATCAGCTTTACCTTAAATAAAGGTGAAATCCTTGGATTCGGCGGTCTCGTGGGAGCTGGCAGAACAGAGCTGATGCGGGCAATTTTCGGAGCGGATAAGATTGATAAGGGTGTAATTGAAATTAATCATAAGAAATATAAGCCTAAAACTCCTAAGGAAGCATTAAAAGCGGGAATCGGTCTGATACCGGAAGACAGGAAAAGCCAGGGAGTTATCCTTGGTTTATCTATCAGAGAAAATACAAGCTATAGTGTTCTTGGCAGAATTTCTAAAGCCGGAATCATTAAAAAGAAAGAAGAGCACAAGCTAGCAGATGCTTATGTGGAAAATCTTAAAATAAAGACTCCTTCTAAAGAACAATTAGTCAAGAATCTATCAGGCGGTAATCAGCAGAAGGTAGTACTTGCAAAAATGATGGCTATAGACTGCGACATTTTAATCTTTGATGAGCCAACAAGAGGAATCGATGTTGGGGCAAAGCAAGAAATTTATAACCTGATGTGTGAGCTGGTAAATAGGGGAAAGAGCATCATCATGATTAGCAGTGAAATGCCGGAACTGATTGGCATGTCAACACGGATACTTGTTATGAGCAACGGACGCATAAGCGGAGAGTTTTCAAAAGAAGAAGCAACGCAGGAAGCGATACTTGAAAAAGCCTCCGGCGAATAATGGAAAGGCATGGTTATTAAGATGAAAAAGAATAAATTAGTATCCATTTTACTAAACTACGGAATTGTTATTGTATTGTTTATACTACTCATTATTTTCTCGGTAGCATCCAGTAACTTTTTATCTAAGGATACATTTATCACAATACTGAAACAAGTATCAATCACAGGAATTGTATCGGTGGGTATGACATTTGTTATATTGACAGGCGGCATTGACTTATCGGTAGGTTCCATTGCAGGTGTATCCAGCGTTACAGCGGCAATACTAATGTCGCAGGGAATAAATGGTTCGTTAAGCTCCGTACTTACTGTTTTAATTGCACTTGTTTACGGAATATTAAGCGGACTTTGTGTAACAAAATTAAATATGCCTCCGCTTATTGCGACACTTGGAACTCAGACAGCGCTTAGAGGTATGGCTTTTATCATTACCGGAGGATTGCCTGTGTTCGGATTCAGTAAGACTTACGGAAATTTCTCAAAAGCATCTGTTTTCGGAATTCCTTTTATGGTAATTCTAATGATATGTATTTTCTTCATCGGTAAATTTATATTGGAGAAAATGACCTTCGGCAGATATATCTACGGAGTGGGAGCGAATGAAGAATCCTCCAGATTATCCGGTATTAATGTAACAAAGATCAAGCTTTCCGCCTATGCCATCAGTGGATTTTTGGCAGGAGTAGCAGGGCTTGTGCTTTTATCGAGAACCAACAGCGGTCAGCCATCTTCGGGTGCAGGCTATGAGATGGATGCCATTACTGCAGTAGTACTTGGTGGTGTACAGCTTACCGGAGGAGAGGGAAGAATATCTCAGGTTATGATTGGTGTATTGATTATGGGTGTGTTGTCAACGGGTATGATTATGTGTGGAATTAATGACTATGTGCAGCAGCTTGTAAAAGGTCTTGTCATGATAG
>CAYXCV010000336.1:0-1627 GCA_964463365.1 uncultured Kineothrix sp. | reverse complement strand
GTTACATCATCATTAAAGAAACCATAATTCAAATAATTTATTATTGAAGTCATAATAGGAAGTATAACCACAAGAAATCTCCATATATTTATAAAGCTTAAATAATATTTATTCGTATATTTTTCTTCCTTCCGACAAATCAGTAAAAACCCTGTAAAAAATAATATTGTCATTATGGGATAAAATATCGAGAATATATTTAAGAATGATGGTTTTAAAAAAGCATATATAATAAAAAGTGAGCGTATTGTGTGATAAGCACCTAGCATAAAGCACATCTTATACATTCCTGATATATTAACTTTTGTATTATCTATTGTACTTTTTATACTATTAATGTCTCCTAATGCATCTGATAAATTTTTCTCCATAATCATAACCATGCCCTTCCATAACCGGTTATATTTGTGCCGCAGGCTCAAATACGCAATAAAACATATAAATATTATACTTTATATTATAAACCACTTTATAAATAAGTCAATGTGATAAATGCCGCTCTATGAATAAAACGTAGTCATAGAGCGGTACATTGTCTTACGATAACACTGCTAATATTAATTGACAATAGTGTGTATGGTGTGTATTATGTATATATACAATAGTGTGGGGAGATAAGATGATTATAATAATAGCAAATAATTCAAAAGAGCCCTTATATCAACAAATAAAAAGACAAATAAAAGCAGCTATTATGAAAGAAGAAATAAAGGCGGGCGAGAAATTACCTTCCATCAGAACTTTGGCTAATGAACTTGAAGTAAGTGTGATTACAACCAAAAAAGTATATGAGGAGTTAGAAAAGGAAGGATTCATCATCAGTAAAGTCGGAATAGGGACTTGTGTAGCGTCGAAGAATATGGAACTGATTCGGGAATCCAAGAAAAATATGCTGGAGAATAAAATAGGGGAAGCAGTAGAAATGGCTTTAGATATCGGGGTGACATTGGAAGAACTATTAGAAATGACGGGTATAATTTATGGAGAGGAAGAAAGAAATGAATAGTGTTTTGGAAGTCATTGATTTAGAAAAAAATTACCCTGAGTTCAAACTGGAGGATATTGATTTTACCCTTGAAGAAGGATATATTACTGGATTTATAGGTATTAACGGTGCAGGTAAGACCACTACTTTAAAAACCATCTTAGGACTCACTAGCATTAGTAAAGGCAAGATTAGTTTTTGAGGTAAAGACTTATTTGACCATCATGCGGAGATTAAAAATCGGATAGGGGTGGTACTGGGGGAAAACTGCTTCTTTGAAAGTTTGACCATAGATGAAATGAAAAGTATCATAGCGCCGGCATATTCTCAATGGGATGAGAGAGTGTTTAAATCTTATTTAGAGAAATTTTCTTTGAATCCCAAGCAGGTAATTAATTCATTATCAAAAGGAATGAAAGTTAAATTTTCTTTAGCAATAGCCCTATCCCATCATGCAGATTTATTGATTATGGATGAACCTACAAGTGGATTAGATCCTTTGATTAGAAAACAACTAATGAATATATTATTGGAGTTTATGGAGCAAGAGAATAAAAGTGTTTTTTTCTCTACCCATATCACTTCGGATTTGGATAAGGTAGCTGACAAAATCATATTGATTGATGAAGGAAGAATAATATT
>CAYXCV010000335.1:0-1628 GCA_964463365.1 uncultured Kineothrix sp. | reverse complement strand
TTACCACTTGAGTGTGATTTGGTCTCTTACGGTAATAATATTATAGCTCAGGTAAGTGAGAGACTGATGGATGTAGTTGGTACTTATATTCATAAATATAAGGTAGAGCATTGCTTTGAGACGCCGAATATGTTGGTGCTAAATGATGATCTGGAAAAATATGATTTGAAAATATGCTTTATGGCAGAATATTTTTTACCAGATATGACACAATTAAAAAAATTGCCATGTAAATATGAGCTTAGAGTTTTGCATCAATCGGATTTTGCAGAATTATATACAGATGAGTGGAGTAATGCGCTATGTGTAGACCGAAAAGAGTATGATGTGCTTGGAGTAGGTGCATATGACAATGGCAAGCTGATTGGACTTGCCGGTTGTTCTGCAGATTGTGAGACCATGTATCAGATTGGTGTTGATGTACTGCCTTCATATAGAAGGAAAGGAATAGCCTCTGCGCTGACAAGTTCCTTAGCATTAGAAATTATTTCATTGGGTAAAGTGCCTTTTTATTGTGCGGCATGGTCTAATATTAAATCTGTGCGTAATGCGATTAAAAGCGGTTTTCGCCCTGCTTGGGTTGAAATAACGGCGAGAAGTCGTGAATTTGTAGATAAATTAAATCAATTATAAATAATGAATGGAGTAAGAAGAATGATCAATGTAGGAAACAGGGTTGTAAATAACTGGCTGTACCCTATTCAGGACGGGTATGTATTGATTGATACTGGGTATGAAAACGGCTTTAAGCAATTAAAAAAGAATATTACCAGACTTCATATTAGTCTTGAAGACATTCGGTATGTTTTTCTTACTCACGCTCATGATGATCATGCCGGATTTTTAAATCAGCTTTTATCAGAAACTACAGATATAAAGGTCATAATGAGTGACAAATCACCGGAAGTTCTATATAGGGGACAGAATTCTTTCCTTGGTGGCTGCACAAGCCGTATAGCGTTCTTATTTTGTCAGCTTATGAAGTTATTTGGAAAAGGGTCTCACCGTTTTCCACCGATGAAGCATTGCTATGATAAAAGATGTCTCTTTGTAACTAACGAGAATCGTAAAGAGATAGAAATAAAGCTATGCGGAAGAATTATAGATACGCCGGGTCATACGGCGGATTCGATCTCTCTTTTGCTTGATGATGGAACTTTATTTTGTGGAGATTCGGCAATGAATGGTTTCCCAAGTATTCACAAGATAACCATATGGGCAGAAGATAAGAAAGCTTTTGCAGATTCATGGAAAACAATCATTGGTACAAAACCTAAAATGATTTGTCCCGGTCATGGAAAGCCTTTTCACTATAATGAATTAGAAAAGAATCTATCTTATGTCCGTACGATGAAATTATATCCTTTGACTTATTCATAAATTAACATTTGACTTGAACACTGTGTCGTACTTTACAATGAATGCAGAAAGGAGATGAGCAAATGGAAAGCATGACAGTTAGTGAGGTTTCTAAGACCTTTCATGTGTCAACGCGAATGCTAAGATATTATGAGAAAAACGGTTTAATATCAAGTAGTCGTAAGGCTGATTATGCCTATCGAATCTATGATGAAACTGCTGTAAGACGTCTGCAGCAGATTGTTATATTGCGAAAGCTCCGCATTCCG
>CAYXCV010000334.1:0-1634 GCA_964463365.1 uncultured Kineothrix sp. | reverse complement strand
CAATTGCATAGCAGCTTCGTATGATTCCGGATGTACGCTGGTTGCATCAAGAGGATTATCCCCATCAAGGATACGCATAAATCCCGCACACTGCTCAAAGGCTTTGGGACCAAGCTTGGCTACCTTTAACAGTTGTTTTCTATTATTAAACCGACCGTTATTTTCACGATAGTCCACTATATTTTTAGCAATCGTTTTCGTAATTCCTGAAATATATTCAAGCAAAGAAGCGGAGGCTGTATTTAAGTCCACACCCACTCTATTTACGCAGTCTTCTACCACACCGCTTAAGGCGGTGGTCAGTTTCTTCTGGTTCATATCATGCTGATACTGTCCGACTCCTATGGACTTGGGGTCAATCTTAACAAGTTCCGCTAATGGATCCTGCAATCTTCTTGCAATGGAGGCAGCACTTCTTTGTCCCACATCAAAATTAGGAAACTCCTCTGTTGCTAATTTACTTGCTGAATATACGGAAGCACCTGCTTCATTTACAATAATATATTGTACCGGAGTATCCAGCTCTTTAATAAGTTCCACGATGATTTGCTCGGATTCCCGGGAAGCTGTACCATTACCTACTGAAATTAAGTTAACACCGTACTTCTTAATCAGCTTTTTCACTTCTCTTTTGGATTCTTCGATTTTATTTTGCGGTGCCGTTGGGAAAATCACTTTCGTATCCAATACTTTACCTGTTTCATCCACAACCGCAAGTTTACATCCGGTACGAAATGCCGGATCCCAGCCCAGTACCACTTTGCCTGCGATGGGAGGCTGCATAAGCAGTTGGTGTAAATTCTTACCGAAAACAGAAATAGCTCCATCCTCTGCATTTTCCGTAAGTTCGTTACGTATTTCTCTTTCTATCGCGGGAGAAATCAAACGGCTGTAGCTATCTGCTATGACTTCCGTAAGCAGTGGTACAGTAACAGCATTGTCTGTAGTGATTACCTTTTTGGCTAAGTATTGCAGGATACGTTCCTCCGGAGCGATTACTTTCACAGTAAGAATCTTTTCATTTTCGCCGCGGTTCAGAGCAAGAATACGGTGGCCTGCCGCCTTCTTTAAAGGCTCTTCGTAGTCATAATACATTTCATATACGCTCTCTGCTTTTTCGTCCTTTGCCGTACTTACAATCATGCCCTCTTGCATGGTAATATCCCTGATATAAATACGGTAATCCGCTTCATCAGAAATGCTTTCGGCAATAATATCCTTAGCACCCTGAATCGCTTCTTTTATAGTTTTTACTTCTTTTTCTTCACTTAAATATTTTTCTGCTTCTTCCTCCACGGAATGCTGTGCATCCTGCAAAAGAATCCACTCTGCCAAACCATCCAGACCTTTTTCCTTGGCCATACTTGCCCTTGTCTTTCTCTTCGGGCGATATGGACGATATAAGTCTTCTACTACAACAAGAGTTTCAGCCGCAAGTATCTTTGCTTTTAATTCATCCGTAAGTTTCCCCTGTTCTTCTATGCTCCCAAGCACCTGCGCCTTCTTCTCTTCCAGATTTCGAAGGTAAGTTAATCTCTCATCCAGATTACGAAGTACCTCGTCATCCAGGGATCCGGTTACTTCTTTACGGTATCTGGAAATAAAAGGAATGGTGTTTCCTTCATCAATCAGAT
>CAYXCV010000333.1:0-1635 GCA_964463365.1 uncultured Kineothrix sp. | reverse complement strand
AATATGATGTTTGTAGGTCCCGGCTGGCTGAATAAAATGGGACGCTGGGAGGCTTCCTATGAACTGCTGAAAAAAAGCTATGAAGACGGTATGGCATATTATGGAAAGCTGAAAGAAGAAGGCAAACTGACAGATATGACAATGGCTGAATTTGCTGATTACTATCGTCAGAAGAAAACTTATACAGAGCCGGAGTGTGCACTTTGGAGAGATATTTTGTATGGTTCGGACAAGCAGCTTTTCTGGTATAGTGATCCCTATATGCGTGCTTGCGTGAATATGGATCAGGGTGGTGCCATCGTAGATCTTCGCCCTTATGCTTCCAAGCTGGAATGGCCGATCGGAATCGGAACAAAACATGTGACAGATGCGTCATATCCGTTTTTGATACAGGAAAAGTATCGTGCCGGTTATTTTACCCACTATGCAGGAGAGGGAACAGTAAAAAGTGCTAAATTGACTTATCAGGGCGAAGAGGTAGATTTGTGTCTGTGCCGCACCAAAGCTCATTTTTCACAAGAGGGAAAGACCAGAATACTTACACTTGATCCGGTAGAAATAGAGTTCCACGATTTGACCATAGAGCTTCAAACAGTTATCTCGTTTGAAGAAGGCAGCTCGGATATTAAAATAGAAAGAAAAATCTTAAATATGAGCAATCCTGATGCCGAAGTGGAAATCGATGAATATATGGTTGCCTGCTATGGCACCACGGAATATTCTGAAGACATGACGGGGATTACACTATCCTGTAAGAGGGAAGAGCAGATAGAGACACTTTCCTATGAGTATAAATGCAGGGAACTTGAGATGTCATGTGCGGAAGAAGTAGCGGCGATAGTACCGGCCGTAGAAACAAAAGTATCCATGCGTGCAAAAGGCGACGGGGTGATAGGATATGCAAAAGAAGGATATGCGTTCTCACCGATGCTCACCCTTGGATACAAAACATCTATAAAGAATAAGGAGGTATTTGCAACATGGCTCAAGCTGGAAAAGGCAAATTAAATTACAGATGTCCTTCTTGTTTTATGCGGGATTTGGATTTGGATATGTTTTATGACAAAGGAAAAGAAGAGTATTACTGCATCAGATGCCAGTACAAGGGATCGGAAGAGGATGTACTTGAGAAGAATCAGATGGCAAGATTCCGTTATAAAGATATGAAGAAAAGATTCACGAAATTTAGCTTTGACTAAGATGTGATGAGTAAATAAAACAGGTTTTGTGGGGACTGTCTGCAGAGCCTGTTTTTAATTTAATAGAAAATTTGACAGGAGGAAGGCAAATGGAATTTGATAAATTATTACACGGCGGTGATTATAATCCGGAGCAGTGGCTGGATCACCCGGAGATTTTAAAAGAAGATATCGAGGGGATGAAAATTGCACATGTAAACTGTGTCACACTGGGAATGTTTTCCTGGTCGGTGCTTGAGCCGGAAGAGGGAGTTTATAATCTGGAATGGCTGAAAGAAATCATCGATCGGTTATATGAAAATGGTATTCAAACAATACTTGGCACGCCAACAGCGTCTATGCCCCACTGGCTGACCACAAAGTATCCGGAGGTTAGACAAGTAAATGAAACAGGACAGAGAAATTTACCGGGAAAAAGACATAATTTCTGTTATAC
>CAYXCV010000332.1:0-1636 GCA_964463365.1 uncultured Kineothrix sp. | reverse complement strand
TCACCAGAGGAGCAGGAATTCTGTTATCTATTACCAGCTTACCTTCCGCTTACGGCATAGGTACCCTGGGATATGAAGCTTTTCAATTTGTAGATATATTAGTTGATTTGCGTCAGCGATACTGGCAGGTACTGCCGATTGGTCCAACCAGCTTTGGAGACAGTCCATATCAGTCGTTTTCTGCCTTTGCCGGAAATCCTTATATGATAGATTTGGATGATTTGGTTCGAGAGGGATTGCTGACAAAAGAAGAGATTAACAGCTACAACTGGGGCACTGATGGGCATGATATTAACTACGATATTTTATATGCTAAGAGATTCAGAGTTTTGGAAAGAGCATTCGAGCGTTTTGATTTATTACAACAGGATTATCTTATGTTTTGCCGGGAAAAACAAATATGGCTGGAGGATTACAGTCTCTTTATGGCAATAAAAAAGGAATCCGGGGATAAAGAATGGTTAAACTGGGAGGCAAAGTACAAAAATCGTGATGCAAAGTCATTAAGAGATTATAAATTCAAAAATAAAAAAAACATTGAATTTTGGAAATTCTGTCAGTATAAATTTTTTACTCAGTGGAATAAACTGAAAAAATATTCCAATAACAGGGGTGTTGAGATTATCGGAGATATGCCCTTATATGTGGCACTGGATAGTGCAGATGTGTGGGCACATAGAGAACTGTTTCAATTAGGAGCAGATGGATGGCCGGAAATTGTGGCAGGTTGTCCGCCGGATGCTTATTCGGCAGTTGGTCAGAAGTGGGGAAACCCCTTATATGACTGGAAAGTCATGGAGGATAAGAACTACTCATGGTGGCGGGCGAGGATAGAAGAAAACGTTAAGCTATACGATGCTGTAAGAATAGATAATTTCAGCGGTCTTTTAAAATATTATAGTATTCCAACGATAGGAACCAATATTAAGGATGGAAGGTGGGGCAAGGGACCGGGTAAGAAACTTGCGGATATTTTTAATCACATGGCAGGTGATTGCAGAATCATGGTGGAAGATGTAGGAGCTTGTGTACCGGCAGCGAAAAGACTACGGGAAAGAATGCAGTGGCCGGGGATGAAAGTACTTCTCTTTGCCTTTAATGGTGATACATCATCAGAGTACCTCCCACACAATTATACGGATTGTAATACGATTGTATATGCAGGAACCCATGATAATGAAACAATCGTAGGCAGCTATAGAGATAAAACAGAATATGAGTTAGCTTTTTTATATGAGTATTTAAATATAGATACAAAGGAAGAGATTCCGGATGCAATGATAAGGCTTGCATATTCCAGTATCGCAGACGTAGTAATTTTACAGATGCAGGATATTCTGAAGTTAGGAAATGAAGCGAGAATGAATATGCCCTCCACAGTAGGAAGCAATTGGCGTTTTCGAATATGGCATGATTGCCTGAGTGAAGAGCGGCGTACATGGATTAGAACAATAGCTGCAATTTATAGGCGCTAAGTAACCAAATATAAGATGCTGGACATAATGAAAGTTACATCTGGTATAGCATTTTGTATAAATAATTTATTAAACAAGACCAAAAGGAAAAGGAGAGGTAGATTTATGAAAAAGAAAGTATTGTCATTGATTATGGCTACTGCAATGGTTGCAACTTTAGT
>CAYXCV010000331.1:0-1638 GCA_964463365.1 uncultured Kineothrix sp. | reverse complement strand
CCTGTCTGACATAAAAATTCACAGATAGAATTGAACACTTCCATTACATTTAGTACCATACTTTCGTATGTCATAAACGAAAGGTGGTGAAAAAGGAAGTGAAAGATTTGCAAGATTGGGCTACTGTCCAAAAACTCCATAAGAAAAATAAAAGTGTAACTGAAATATCCAAAGACTTAGGAATGTCAAGAACCACTGTTTACAAGCTGTTGGAACTTGCAGAAAAACCTGTTTACACGAGAACTGATTATCCCTGTAAGGTTGATAAATACTCAGATCAGATTATTGAGTGGAGAATCAATCCTGAATACGATTTCAATGGGACCAGGATATTTAAGGAGTTAAAAAAGCTTGGATATACCGGTAGTATTACTCCTGTTTATACATTTTTGAACAGATTATCGGAAAGTGGTTACACGGGACAAACGAAAGCAACACTAAGGATCGAAACACCTCCAGGTGATCAGGCGCAGTTTGACTGGTCTCCCTATGAGATGTGGATTGGAACAAGAAAGCGAACTGTTTACTGTTTTACAATGATACTCGCGGCATCAAGAAAGAAAGCAATTGTATTCTCGTTAAAAGCTGATGCCGATGCTATTTATGAAGCAATCCAAGAACTGTTTGAAGACCTTGGTGGAGTAACATTGGAGCTTTTGATTGATAATCCGACAGCTCTTGTTATTGAAAATAATTCTAAAACAGAGGATGAAATTGAATACAATCCTAAAGCTCTTCTGGTCGCAAAACATCTGGGAACCGAGTTAAATGCATGTAACTGCTATTGGCCCCGGACCAAGGGAAAAATTGAGAAGCCTTATCAGTACATATTGGAGCAGTTCGTAAAGGGAAACCGCTTCACAGACATGGAGCACTTGAATCGTGAGGCAAAGAAATTTATAGACCAATGGTGTGACGAAGTACACGGTACCACTAACAGGGTGCCAAATCTTCATTATGAACAGGAAGAAAAAGCTACATTGCTGCCTCTGCCTGCATACAGATTATATTTGGATACGAACCTTGACAAAAGAGTTGTCAGTCCTGACAGCTACATAAGTATTAATACGAATAAGTACAGTATCCCTGTAAAGTACGCAAAAACGAAAGTGAAGTATCGGATTATCTATGGCTTTCGAATTCAGGTCTATTCTATGGATGAACAGCTAATCCAAACGTTAATAGTTCAGGATGGAAAATATCAGACAAAATCACAGAGTGAGCATTTTTCAGAGATTCAGGTCATAACAAAATCGATTCCACAAATCAAACGTGAATTCACTGAAAAATTCCAGAATGGACAGAGTTATCTTGATGAACTTACTCAAAATGTTCAGCAGCCTTCGCATCATGCGAGAAAGATACTTCAAATGGCAGACACTTTTAGTTATGAAGATCTCGATATTCTAATGGGACATGCGATTGCATTGAAAAAAGTGGAAATCAAAGAGTTTAAAGCTATGGTAAAGGAAAAAGGCTATGAATTGCTGCATCAGGAACAGAAACCATTGCAACAGGAACTGGAAAAGCAATCAGATATAGGGCTTACCAGGGATTGTAGTTACTACGAACAATTACAGGAGAATGTAAACTTATGAGTAAGAATACAACTAAGGTATCAAAAACGGAAATTGAAGA
>CAYXCV010000330.1:0-1651 GCA_964463365.1 uncultured Kineothrix sp. | reverse complement strand
AAGATAATTCATCATCTATCTTACTAATATTCTTGGACATATTGACACTTTCTGTCGTTTCATTATGTATATCCTGAGACAACATACTTAATCTCTGGGCATCCTTACTGGATGATTCCATTGCCTGATTAATTTCTTCTGCCGACAATCTAATATTATGCATCGTTTCATTGATACTACCAACATTAGTTATGACATTGTTTAGCATAACAATATTATCATTGATTGTCTCTGACACTACGTCAATTTTCTCACTCATATTTATGGTTGAAGTCATCGTTCTATCCATGCTGTCCTTGCCATCCCCAACAGCTTTTACAATATCATTTACCAATTGCTGCATACCATTAAGATTCTGCTTAGTATCATCAGCTAATTTTCTGACTTCTTCTGCCACAACCGAAAACCCTTTTCCGTGTACACCGGCCCTGGCTGCTTCAATCGCCGCATTTAATGCTAATAAGTTGGTTTGATTTGCAATACTTTGTACACTACCAACAATCTTTCCTACTTCGTTAGTTAAATTAAACAATTGTTCAATTTTTACACTCATTGTTTTTGTATTGTCTACAACATCTTCTTTTAAATTATTAACATCAGAAAGAAGTACGCTATTTTCGGTATTTTTATCAGATAGCTCTTTCGATTTATCAGCCAAATCCTGTAATACATTTGTTGTTACATCAATGCTATTATTAACTTGTGTCATACTGGCTGTTGCTTCTTCAACGATTGCTAAATTAGAATCGCTTAGCAAAGACATTTCACCTGCAAAACCCATTAGATGTTTTGAGATATGTGTCATACCCACATCGAACGAACTTAATGTACTGGCCACATCTACAATTTCTTTAGAAGATGCTGAAATTGACTTTTCACGTATTAATATCTTTTCTAGCAATTCATTTAAATTATGTTTATCTCTTCTTGTAATTAACATATGATACCTCCTACTGAATTTGATTGAATAGATGTGTTAAGTTTCGAACAAAGTTGTATTTAGTTGTATATTTATAAGTTTAACTCTAATAATATTTAGTGTCAATACGAAAAACCGATATAATTCTACCTAAACACTAAGAATTTTACTGTTTTACATATTTTTTATTATAATATATTGTAAAATTATGATGATATATACATAAAAAAATAATTTAATGATGCTCTAGTTCTTAAAAAAGTTGTAAAAAATCATTAAATATATTATAGTGAAAAAAATATGAATGACACTAAACTTTTGCAGAATGGAGACCAACTATGAAAATCATAATCGTGGAAGATGAAGCGGTCATAAGAGACGGTATTGTTAAGCTGCTATCCAAACTTTCCGGGTTTGAATTGGTAGGAGAGGCGGAAAATGGTCAGGAAGGGTTGAATATTTTAAAAGAGCTAAGACCGGATATTGTAATTACAGATATTCGGATGGCTGGTATGGACGGTCTGGAAATGCTTACGCAGATGGTAGATTTGGGGATTGAGACGAAGGCTATCGTGCTGAGTGCTTATTCAGAGTTTGAGTATGCCCGTAAAGCAATGAAATTAGGCGTTACGGAGTATTTGCTAAAGCCTATTTCATATACTGATTTTGTGCAGGCGCTTGAGAATGTGAAAGTCCAGGTTGAGGCTCTAAAGAAGAAAAAACCAGATAAAA
>CAYXCV010000329.1:0-1651 GCA_964463365.1 uncultured Kineothrix sp. | reverse complement strand
AAGATAATTCATCATCTATCTTACTAATATTCTTGGACATATTGACACTTTCTGTTGTTTCATTATGTATATCCTGCGACAACATACTTAATCTTTGGGCATCCTTACTGGAAGATTCCATTGCCTGATTAACTTCCTCAGCCGACAATCTTATACTATGCATTGTTTCATTGATATTATCTACATTAGTTATTACATTATTTAGCATGACAATATTATCATTGATTGTCTCTGACACCACGTCAATTTTCTCGCTCATATTTATGGTTGAAGTCATAGTTCTATCCATGCTGTCCTTGCCATCCCCAACTGCTTTTACAATATCATTTACCAATTGCTGCATACCATTAAGATTCTGCTTAGTATCATCAGCTAATTTTCTGACTTCTTCTGCCACAACCGAAAACCCTTTTCCGTGTACACCGGCCCTGGCTGCTTCAATCGCCGCATTTAATGCTAATAAGTTGGTTTGATTTGCAATACTTTGTACACTACCAACAATCTTTCCTACTTCGTTAGTTAAATTAAACAATTGTTCAATTTTTACACTCATTGTTTTTGTATTGTCTACAACATCTTCTTTTAAATTATTAACATCAGAAAGAAGTACGCTATTTTCGGTATTTTTATCAGATAGCTCTTTCGATTTATCAGCCAAATCCTGTAATACATTTGTTGTTACATCAATGCTATTATTAACTTGTGTCATACTGGCTGTTGCTTCTTCAACGATTGCTAAATTAGAATCGCTTAGCAAAGACATTTCACCTGCAAAACCCATTAGATGTTTTGAGATATGTGTCATACCCACATCGAACGAACTTAATGTACTGGCCACATCTACAATTTCTTTAGAAGATGCTGAAATTGACTTTTCACGTACTAATATCTTTTCTAGCAATTCATTTACGTTATGCTTATCTCTTCTTGTGATTAACATATGATACCTCCTGCTGAATTTGGTTGAATAGATGTGTTAAGTTTCGAACAAAGTTGTATTTAATTGTATATTTATAAGTTTAACTCTTATAATATTTAGTGTCAATACGAAAAACCGATATAATTCTACCTAAACACTATAAATTTTACTGTTTTACATATTTTTTATTATAATATATTGTAAAATTATGAGGTTAAATACATAAAAAGATAATTTAATGATGCTCTCGTTTTTAAAAAAGTTGTAAAAAATCATCAAATATATTATAGTGAAAAAAATATGAATGACACTAAACTTTTGCAGAATGGAGACCAACTATGAAAATCATAATAGTGGAAGATGAAGCGGTCATAAGAGATGGTATAGTTAAGCTGCTATCCAAACTTTCTGGGTTTGAATTGGTAGGAGAGGCGGAAAATGGGCAGGACGGTTTGAATATCTTGAAAGAGCTAAGACCGGATATTGTAATTACAGATATTCGAATGGCTGGCATGGACGGTCTGGAAATGCTTACGCAGATGGTAGATTTGGGGATTGAGACAAAGGCTATCGTGCTGAGTGCATATTCAGAGTTTGAGTATGCCCGTAAAGCTATGAATTTAGGAGTTACAGAGTATTTGCTAAAGCCTATTTCATATACCGATTTTGTGCAGGCACTTGAGAATGTGAAAGTCCAGGTTGAGGCTCTAAAGAAGAAAAAACCAGATAAAA
>CAYXCV010000328.1:0-1653 GCA_964463365.1 uncultured Kineothrix sp. | reverse complement strand
GGTATGATTGATTGCCACGGATGTGACGAGGGTATGGCTTCTGATATTGAATATGCTGTTGGTCATAAGGAAGTAGAAATCCGGACTGACTTTGACGGCGAGCAGAGAGTCTTTGCAATGGAACTGGCTCTGGATCTGGATATCAATCTTTATGATGAAGAAAATATGGATATTCTTTCGGGAGTATATGGTGTAGTCAAAGAAATAGAGGCAGTCAGCAAGCCGGCTCAGTTTAAAAGTATTCTGGCAAAAACCAGTGGAAAAACAAAAATAGCTGATCGGTTAAAGCTGCAAAACACCGATACTCATATGATGCAGTTATTACATAACGAGGCACAGGTTAAAATAGATAGTGAAGATATGGTAGAGAATGGAATTAATATATCGGGTACCGTAGCAATGCAATCCTTGTATTTAAGCAGTGACAGTAAGGTTCCCTTTGGTTCTATAAAAGGAGTAATTCCATTTAACTATGTACTGGAAGTACCTGACATTAATGATAATTGTAATTATAGAGTACAATCAGGTATGGAGCAGCTTTCTGTTGATATGATTGACAGTGATGAACTAGATGTTAAAGCAATTCTTAAGTTTAAAGCGGTTGTATTTGAGAATAAAGAAGAGAACATCGTAACAGATGTAATGGTTTCTGAATTGGATATGAATAAACTAAATGAGCTTCCCAGTATTGTCATTTACATAGCTAAGGAAGGCGACAGCCTTTGGGATGTAGGTAAGAAATATTATATACCTATTTCTCAGATTAAAGAAGCCAATGATATGACATCAGAAGATATCAGACCGGGAGATAAGCTTTTAATTGTAAAAGGGATATCAAAATAATATAGTTATCAAGATAACAAAGTTATCTAATATGCTGTAAAAGGGGTTTATATATAAAAGAGGGAAAGCATTTTTACTTGCTTTCCCTTTACGTTCTTATGATTGCTATCAAGACTTACTGTTTAATTAATTCCTGCCTCTTCTGCAAGCTTATCAAACTTATCCATAACAGCCTGATAGGTTCTCTGACTGATGTCCGGTAATTTGCCGCCCCAAGTCTTAGTTGCTTTATCAAAGCCCTTCTGGAAGGCATTACGCATTTCTTCAATCTTTTTAGGATCACCACCGGTTAATGCGGTTGCGAAATCTATAATACGGCTGGAAGTCTTATCTACTCCCCAATAACCGTCATCAGCAATGTCTTTCTGTGCCTGTGCTTTTGTAGCTGCATCTACAGTGAATTTGCCGCCTGCAAGAAAGCTCCATATGCTATCTGTCTTTCCCAAGGTGCTCCCTTGTTTACTAATCATCTGTTCTACCAGACTCTTAAACTGAGCGGTACGTGCATCTGCATCTGCTTTTAGTTTTGCGATTACTGCAGTGTCTTTCTTGTAAACTTTCTTTCCGCTATCTGCAGAAGGTTCATAAATAACACCACTGTCATTTTTCTCTTTTGTGGTTTCAGGTTTTGTATTTGCTTTGGATGCAGAATTGTAGGAACTATATGCATCTGTAGTATTTGTGTTAGTAACTCCGTTTACGCTCATGATTAAACCCTCCTTGGCTATAAGTGAAACTATGTAAATAGTTAAAAAGTATCTGTATATAAAGATTTCGTCTATACTTAACATGTATATCGGCACTTAGTGC
>CAYXCV010000327.1:0-1654 GCA_964463365.1 uncultured Kineothrix sp. | reverse complement strand
GAAAATATGACCCCCACGCCTTTATCGTTGTAAACGAAGGCGTGAGTGTGGATGGCCATTTTTTGAAAAAACTTTAAGATTTATGATAGATTCGATTTGTTTCATATGTAGGTTCGCAGGTAAGGTGCATACCAAGACGTTTGAAGGTTTTCTCATCAACAGAAGAAAGTATGACGGTAGAATGTACTTCGCAGTCTTTCAATTTAGGAATCTGGGACAGAGCAAGCTTGGCCGCCTCATCCGTTGCTGCACTCATGGAAAGTGCAATCAATATTTCATCGGTATGCAGTCTGGGATTTTTGCTGCCCAGATAATCTGTTTTTAAGGTTTGAATCGGTTCGATCGCTTCTCTGGATATGAGGTGCCTGTCGTGTTCGATATTGCCCAGTACCTTTAAAGTATTAAGTAAAACAGCAGCGGAAGCTCCCAGCAGGTCAGAAGTTTTACCGGTAATGATTCTACCGTCCAGCAGCTCTATTGCCGCAGCCGGATGACCAGTGTTCTCCTGCCGCATGAGTGCCATAGGGATGACTTTCCGTTCCTCTATATTTATTGAGGCTTGCTTCATTAATAATTCCAGCTTATAAACAATTTCTTTGGAACCTATCACATCTTTTCTTCTGTTATAGAGAGCCTGATAGTATCGTCGGATGATTTCCTGTTTCGATGCTTTTTTACATATTTCATCATTTATAATACAATTTCCCGCCATGTTGACACCCATATCGGTGGGAGATTTATAAGGGCTGTAGCCCAGAATCTGCTCGAACATGGAGTTCAGAACAGGGAATATTTCGATATCCCTGTTATAGTTGATGGTAGTTTGTCCATATGCTTCCAGATGAAAGGGATCAATCATATTAACATCGCTCAAATCTGCGGTGGCTGCTTCGTAAGCCACATTAACGGGATGGCGCAGAGGCAGATTCCATACAGGAAATGTTTCAAATTTCGCATATCCGGCCTTAATTCCTCTTTTGTGTTCATGGTATAACTGTGACAGACAGGTTGACATTTTGCCACTGCCGGGTCCCGGTGCGGTAACCACAATCAGAGGTTTTGTTGTTTCGATATAATCGTTTTCACCAAAGCCTTCGTCACTTGCTATGTGCGAAATATTGCTGGGATATCCATCAATAATATGATGCACGTAGGATTTAATATTAAGCTCTGACAATCTATTTCGGAAGTGATCCGCAGCAGGTTGTCCGGCATATTGAGAAATCACAACACTGCCTACCAACAAATCCATAGTGTGGAAGCTGTCAATTAAACGAAGCACTTCTAGATCATAGGTGATGCCTAAGTCACCCCGTATTTTATTTTTTTCAATAGCATCCGCGCTGATGACGATAACAACTTCTGCCTGTTCTTTCAATTGCATCAGCATTTTCAGCTTACTGTCCGGCTGGAAGCCGGGAAGAACTCTGGCGGCATGATAATCATCAAATAGTTTACCGCCGAACTCCAAATATAGTTTATTACCAAATTGGCTTATTCTCTCACGAATATGCTCAGACTGCATTTTTAAATACTTCTCATTATCAAATCCATCTATCATTTTTATTCATATCCTTATTTTATCATAACCTTAGTTTACTTAAGTAGTTGCTTTGGCGGCTTCAATAAAGCCTTTAAACAGAGGGTGCGGTCT
>CAYXCV010000326.1:0-1655 GCA_964463365.1 uncultured Kineothrix sp. | reverse complement strand
AAAAAAGTACTTGAAACGTATGAAAACATCATGTATACTAGTCATTGCTGTGACATGATAGCTGTGAAACGTGAGGTTGCTGCCAATTGGCAGGTTTTCCGTGGAGCGAATGTCAAGAAAGTCAGAATATATGACTTAAGATACTGACGACAAGTCACTGTACAAACAAAATGTCTGCTTATAATAAGTAGAAACAACGTGCGGAACAGCAATGCTAGCGCATAGCTGTGGAAATACAAAGTATTTCCCCTAATGAATTGGAACATGTGTAATGTGAAGAAGATTAGGACACACACGGGAGAGTGTACAGTCACCGCTTGTCGTACTTAAGAATTAAAAGTGCGAAAAGGAGGCGACTTTTTTTATGGCAAGTCAAGTAATGAGAATTACACTAAAAGCTTATGATCATCATTTGGTTGATGCGTCTGCCAAAAAAATTATTGAAACAGTAAAGAAGAATGGATCACAGGTGAGCGGACCGGTACCACTTCCAACGAAAAAGGAAGTAGTTACAATTCTTAGAGCGGTTCACAAATACAAAGATTCCAGAGAGCAGTTTGAGCAGAGAACCCATAAGAGACTGATCGATATCATTACACCGACACCTAAGACAGTTGATGCATTGCAGAGACTGGAGATGCCGGCTGGTGTGTATATTGACATCAAGATGAAAAGTAAATAATTTTCATCTCATGAAAACTAAGTGATTTTTTCATCTCATGAAAACTAAATAAAATCATCTTAGGACAAGAACAAAACCCCTACGTACGTATGAATGCGCCGAAGTGAGGCGTTGTCCGCTATGTAGAGCAAACAGGAGGTAAGAAATGAAAAAGGCTATTTTAGCTACAAAAGTCGGAATGACTCAAATCTTCAATGAAGACGGTTCCCTGATTCCGGTAACAGTGCTTCAGGCTGGACCATGTGTTGTAACACAAGTTAAGACAGTTGCAAATGATGGATATAGCGCAGTTCAGGTTGGATATGTTGATAAGAAAGACAGAATCATCAACAAAGATAAAAGCGGTAAAAAAGAAGTGATCCACAGACATGGTGTAACCAAAGCTCAGAAGGGTCATTTTGAAAAAGCAGGCGTTTCCAGTAAGAGATATGTCAGAGAATTTAGATTTATGAATTCTGAAGAATATACACTTGGAAGTGAAATTAAGGCTGATGTTTTTGCGGCTGGAGATAAGATAGATGCTACTGCAACATCAAAAGGTAAAGGATTCCAGGGTGCAATTAAGAGACATGGACAGCACAGAGGTCCAATGACTCATGGTTCTAAGTTCCATCGTCACCAGGGCGCGAATAGTGCTTGTGCATCTCCGGGTCGTGTGTTCAAAGGAAAAGGAATGCCGGGTCATATGGGTTGTGTAAAAGTTACTGTTCAGAACCTAGAAATTGTAAGAGTAGATGCTGAGAAGAATTTACTTTTGGTTAAAGGTGCAGTACCGGGACCTAAAAAAGCTTTAGTGACAATAAAAGAAACCGTTAAGGTAGAAGCATAATCTTAGACGGGTGAAAGGAGGACCATTCAGATGGCAAACGTATCTGTTTATAATATGGAAGGCAAAGAAGTTGGCAAAATTGACTTAAACGATGCGGTATTCGGTGTTAAAGTAAATGAACACCTGGTACACATGGCAGTCGTA
>CAYXCV010000325.1:0-1666 GCA_964463365.1 uncultured Kineothrix sp. | reverse complement strand
TTTATGGTGGTAATTTTCTACGTGGAGAGACGAAGATACAAGGTTCAAAGAATGCGGTTCTGCCGATTTTGGCAGCTTCGCTTTTAATAAAAGGCACAAGTGTCATTAGAAACTGTCCAAGAATTGCAGATGTTTATCATATGCAGAACTTACTTCAGGGATTAGGCTGTTATGTGACATGGAATGAGAATACGGTTACTGTGGATGCTGCTCATGTAAATGATAATGCAATGTCCGGAGAATCAGTAACAAGAATGCGCTCCTCGGTTATGCTCTTAGGGGCGATGATAGGTAGAATCGGTGAGGTGGTTATGGCATATCCCGGCGGATGTGTAATCGGTGACCGTCCTATCGATATTCATTTAAAGGCTCTGAAGGAAATGGATGTAGAAATAGAAGAATATGAACAACATTTTACAGCAAAAGCCGGAAGACTGAAAGGGATGGATTACACGCTGCCGCTGCCCAGTGTGGGGGCTACGGAGAATATACTATTAGCAGCTGTTCTTGCAGAAGGAACAACAATCGTCCGCAATGTGGCAATAGAACCGGAGATAACAGCTCTTTGTGAATTTCTTATGGAGGCGGGGGCAAGGATTAAAGGGATAGGGACCAAAGTTCTGATGATAGAAGGTGTGGAAACACTTTGCGAGGCAGAATATACAGTCCCCAATGACCGTATTGTAGCAGGAACATATCTGATTGCAGCTATGGCGGCAGGAGGAAGCATTTTTTTGGAGCAGGCACCTACCGGTCATTTACAGGCACTCATAAGGACAGCAGAGAAAATGGGAGGAAGCATTACTGTGAATGACGATGGCATTGGGATAGATGTTATTCGCAGGTTGAAAAGTATTCCATATCTTAAGACAGAAGTATATGATGGTTTTCCTACTGATTTACAGTCTCCGATTATGACAGCATTGTCTGTTGCAGAAGGTGAGAGCGTACTGGAAGAAAGAATATTTGAAGACCGTTTTCGAGTCGTGGATGAGCTTAAGAAAATGGGAGCAGATATATGGACAGAAGGGAATAAGGCATATATCAATGGTGTGGAAGGATTAAGAGGTTCCGATGTGGAGGCAGAAGAACTAAGAGGAGGAGCAGCGCTGGTAGTTGCAGGGGTTGCGGCAAATGGAAGGACTGTTGTTAAAAACAGACATTTTATTGAAAGAGGATATGAAAATATCTGCCGAGATCTTAGAAATCTGGGAGCAGACATAAGCATCGGGTAAATGGAATGAGTGATAAAAAAAGTAAGCAGAAAAAGAAGGTAAATAAAAAAATAAAAACCGGAAACGTAAGCGGAAGCAGTAAGAAGGTTACGAAGAGTTCCGGCAATAAAAAGAGCGTAAACGAAAAGCCTGAAATAAAAAAAACGGATGGCAAAAAGATTCGAAACACAAATCTGCGCTTGATTAAAAACGGAGATTTACCGGTGGAAGAACCACCGGTAAAGAAACCACCAGCAAAGAAACCGGTAAAGAAATCGACTAAGAAATCGACCAAGAAACCGCTAAAGAAGAAGGTTAAGGAGGAATCCTTTTATGAGGACAAGCCTGGGATAAGAGACTGGCTCATCCAACATAAAAGTTTGGTCATAATTGGTCTTACTGTCTCTGCTCTTACCTTTTTACTGGGAATCGGTTATTATTATGTGATTACT
>CAYXCV010000324.1:0-1669 GCA_964463365.1 uncultured Kineothrix sp. | reverse complement strand
ACATAAGCACTTTTATTGGTATTATAATGATACGAATTATGAATAAAATACTTCCCTTCCTCTTCCTTTGAAATACTGACTGTATGCACTTGGGCTGTGATATCTTGCCCATTATTATAAGCAGTCACTATAACGGTATCACTTTTTTGCCCAAGATGATTGATAATATTTTTATCTTTATCTGTTATCATAGTCACATCATATCCGCCGCGCTTAAATAAATCCGCAATTGCAACCGGGGATACTCCAAAATTTCCGCTTAGTGTCGCACCTTCTTTTTCAAAGTTACTAATCAGTTCTACCATAAGCTGTCCTGATACTTTTTCCCCAAGATTCCTTAAGGCATTATAAGTTGCTATAATCCCGCATCCTGAAATCTTCATATTATGTCTATAACAGGAACCGAACTGTGCCTTTTGCCATTCTGCCTGATTTTCAATATACTCGCTTATTTTTTATATGCTGTGGTATCCATGCCTTTAACTTTTTAATCATTAAATCATTACCTCACTCTGATGATTCATTATCCCTTTGAAATTCCAGGATATCACCGGGCTGACAATCCAGCACATCGCAAATACTTTCTAGTGTGGAGAAGCGGATGGCTTTGACTTTACCTGTCTTCAAATTAGATAGATTTACATTGGAAATTCCTACCTCCTTAGACAAATCATTCAATGACACCTTACGGTCTGCCATCATTCTGTCTAACCTTAATATAATTGCCATTCTCTACCTCCCGTTATACTATTGTATTCATCTCTTTCTGTAACTTTAATCCATATTTAAATTAACGATTATCATTAAATATAAGGAAAAGGAAAACCTTAGGAATTAGAAATCAAAGTTTTCCCAAGGTTCCAAGGTTTTATATTAGTTTCATTGATTATATTGTGAACCGTACCGAAATAAATCTTCGGGGGTTTCCGGTACTGCCTGATATGTGGCTTGTCTACGCAGTGCTTCCAACCTAGCATTATCACTTTTACTTTTATTCTTTAAAGAATTAAAAGCAATAATAACACCGGCTAAGCCTGTCAGCCATGATATAATAACTTCCACTGCAATAAAAGCGATATATTCTATACTATATGTGATACCTGCCCAATATAAGCCTAAGCTGATTCCACCATATTCTTCATTCAGCCACAGAAAATCACCGAGTAAAACCAGTACTAAAATTGCGATTCCGGTGAGTATTAAAAGAATAGGAAAAATACCACCCTTTGACGTTCCATTGGCTTTTCGATAAAAATATACGGCTATCATAGGAATAAATATATACATAATAAAATTAATAATTCCACCGTAGAATCCTGCCAACAAAGCAAGTCCCGCCGGTATACATCCGATTACTAATCCGATAAGCAACACAAGTAAGGCCGGGAAATAACCTTCTTTTCTTTTACGTTCCTCCAGCTTTTCTAAGGCTTCTCTTACATTGTTCTGTACGCACCTGGAATGTGCAGGCCGAAGAAACGTTCCGGTCTTCTTTGTAGTATCAAAATCATCGCAGTGAGATTGCTTACAATAAATACAGGTATCCGGCATTTTAACACCTTGATGATAAAGAAACTTAGATACTTTATCAATCACTGATACCATATTGTTAAAGGTTTCCTCTTTATGAGAATTTTTCTTCATTGTAAGGGATAGCTGTCCTTTCATA
>CAYXCV010000323.1:0-1680 GCA_964463365.1 uncultured Kineothrix sp. | reverse complement strand
GGTACTTTAGGAGATGTTATCTCTTTTGAAATTACATTTTGCGGAAACTCAAGAAAGAGTTTCAAAACTAGCTTGAATTTCTGGAGACACATATGACATATCATCACCACCTCAAAGCTAGTATGTCTTATTTGGAATAGAAATATTCAACGTTGTTTTTAATTCAAAACTACTTTAAGAACTATATTGAATGTAATTGAAACAATAAAGAGGGAATGCTATAATAAGGATGAAAAAGGATGATAATGAAAGGTGGAAAGAAGTTGAACAAGATTTATGCAGAACATGAAATAAGCAGTATTATCGGACCAATCTTAAAAGCATATGATGTAAATCGTGCATGGTTGTTCGGTTCTTACGCCCGTGGAGATGCATCTGAAGAGAGCGATATAGATTTGCGGATTGAAGGCGGACAGATAAAGGGAATGTTTGGTCTGGGTAGGCTATATGATGATTTAACAAGAGCATTGAAAAAGCCTGTGGATCTGGTGACGGCAGAAGCTCTGAACCATAAAGCAAATGTGCATAGAGTGAGTAGATTTCGTTCCAATATTGAGGAGGAAGAAAAACTGATATATGAGAAACAGGAATATTGATATATTAGAACATATAAGAGATTACTGTATTGATATTAGTAATACAATGCAGCGTTTTGGGAATGAAAAATCGGTATTTGAAGCAGATATGGACTATCGCAATTCGGTATGCATGAGTCTGCTTCAGATAGGAGAACTGACAGGGCACTTAACGGAGGAATTCAGGAATAGTACAAAAGAGAGAATGTACTGGCCAGCTATCAAAAGTATGAGGAATCTTTTTGCACATAACTATGGAGCAGTAGATATTGATAAGGTATGGGAAACAGCAATTTCAGATATTCCACAGCTATTCGCTTTTTGTGAAGAGAATATTCAAAGGTATCAGGTTATGATGCAAGAGGAAGTGATCCCGGAATGGGGAGATGACTTGGATAAATAACCCTGTAACCAATTTACAACTAAATCAATGAGTTTGGCAGAAAACTTGAAATCACAACTTGTGATTTCAAGTTTTAAATTTAAATAAGTGGTAAAATCAAATGACAAATATCCTATTGACTCGCCCCCTAGGGGAGACTTTATGATAATATAAGTAGACAATTCAAATAGGATTACAGGAGGACTTGCATCTTGCAGAGGGATAAAATTATTATCAAGGGCTTATATCAGAATAATTTGAAACATATATCATTGGACATTCCAAAAGAGAAAATAGTCGTTTTTACAGGAGTCTCGGGGTCAGGTAAGTCGAGTATTGTGTTCGATACAATCGCAGCGGAAAGCCAGCGGCAAATGAATGAAACATATACCGCATTTATAAGAGGAAGACTTCCAAAGTATGAAAAACCAAAGGTAGAGTTAATTGAGAATCTTACCGCATCCGTTATTGTTGATCAAAGCAGGCTGGGAGGAAATGCCAGGTCTACGGTAGGTACCATTACTGACCTATATTCCGCCCTTCGTCTGCTTTTTTCACGGATTGGCACACCATATGTGGGAACCGCATCCTATTTTTCTTTTAATGACCCAAATGGCATGTGTCCGGAATGCTCCGGGCTGGGAAAGGTAATGGAGCTGGATATCGACGCCTCATTGGATAAGGAAAAATCATGGAATGAAGGAATGGTCGATTTACCAGCTT
>CAYXCV010000322.1:0-1684 GCA_964463365.1 uncultured Kineothrix sp. | reverse complement strand
CAAAGCAAATTCAGGCGGAATTGGATGTTGCGGAAGCAGAAGAAGCAATGGCACAGCATGAAGCCAATGGTCCCCTGGAACAGGTAGAACAGGAAACCGATAGTGGAGAGTTATCAGAGGGGGATATGCCGGATTTAATAGATAACAGCGGGGTAGCAATTGATGTTACCGATGAGGATATGAAGCTGCGGATAGAAGAGAAAGTGAAAGATTTATTACCAAGAACCATTGATGATATCTTAAGCTTTGCTAACGAATATGATGCCCCGGAGCAAGTAGAAGCAGTTTTTAAATGGGATGTGACCGATATATTTTATAATTATTTCTTTGCAGGTAATTATATGATTGTGGGTGGTGCTTCCGGTGACAGTACCGCCAATATGAATATATATAATCAAGATGCGATAAGCTGTCTGAAGGTATACCAGGATTTAAATCAGTTCTTCTCTATTGATTCGGAGGAGATTAGTTATGAAAAAATTATTGAGGAATTTATTAATGGAAAAATTGTATATACAGTAGCAACGACTGATGTTGTTGCTAAGCTGGAAGAAGCTAAGAAAAATGGAGAATTTAATTATGATTACAGCATCGCCTTGGTGCCTGATATTAATTCTTCTCTGTTAACGAGATCCCTTTCTGTAACAAACTGTGTGGTTGTCAATGAATATTCAGACAAACAGGAAATTGCTGGAGATTTTGCTAGGTTCCTCACTTGTGATTACACAGATACCTTATATAGCAGAACAGGAAAGGTAGCTTCCAGGTATGGCGTAGATTATGGAAATGACAATCTACAAGAATTTGTAAATCAATATGAAATATCTGTTCCTATTCCTAAGATGGTGGAAACAAGCAATTTCTGGGTAGAACTTGAAATAGCTTTTGCTCAGATTTGGAATGGTGCCGATGTTAATGACAGGCTTCGAGAACTGTCAGAGCAGATTATGACACAAGTAACAGGCGAACTATATACGGAAGAGAAAATCATAGAGGAAGAAGAGCTTATTGAAGAAGTAGAATATTTGGATGAGGATGCGTTAATGCAGGAAGCGCAGAAGGACCGTGCCAATGGCAATAGCAATGCCAATGGCAATGGCAACTCCAATTAATTCAATATAAAGTAATGTTTATTTGCCAGTCATATGGGCAACAATATCTAAGAAGAAAAACTTTGATATTGGAGGACCCATATGATTGGTTTATTTATTGCACTTATTTCAGGAGCTTTAATGAGTATACAGGGCGTTTTTAACACCCAGGTGACAAAGACCTCCGGAATATGGGTGGCAAATGCTTTTGTGCAGTTTTCAGCGCTTTTAGTATGTCTTATCGCCTGGTTTATTACTGACAAAACATCCTTTGCCACGCTGCTAAAGGTAGAACCCAAATATATGCTGCTGGGCGGTGTAATAGGTGCCGGCATTACTTATACTGTAATTAAAAGTATGGATATGTTAGGTCCTGCAAAGGCGGTAATGCTTATTGTAATCGCCCAGCTTATCGTAGCCTATGTGATTGAACTGCTGGGATGGTTTGGTACGGATAAGCAGCCTTTTGAGATGCGTAAGTTGATTGGAATGGCAATTGCAATAGCGGGTGTTGTTATTTTTAAATGGAAATAGTAGAAAAATATGGTGAAAAGGCACTTGTAAATGGCAGTCAATTAATTTACAATGAAATA
>CAYXCV010000321.1:0-1688 GCA_964463365.1 uncultured Kineothrix sp. | reverse complement strand
GTTAGAGTATAATTTTTATTGGCAAGAATAATAAATTCAAATAGTTATGAAAACTAAAGGGAAGCGGAGAATAAATCCCCACTTCCCAATCACATAGTTTTTCTTTATGATATTAATTGACAAGATTAATTCAAAGGAGACTATGTGATGGATACTATTGTAGAGGATAAACTGGTTTCATTCAAGGAGTTAGAGCAAAAAATATTTAATTATGTATGTGAATTCGGAAGAGAGATTACACAGCTGATGCTGGAGAGGTACGATGAGGAGCTGATGAAGAACAGGGGCACAAAGCAGTACCGCAATAAAGGCGGCAGAGCCACCAGTATCAAGACTGTTTATGGAGAAGTCAGCTATACCAGAAATGTGTACGAAACCAAAACAGAAGGTGGAAAGAAAGCCTATGTGTATCTTCTGGATGAAGCCCTGTCCATGGATAAAATAGGATTGATCTCTACAAACCTTGCAGAGAAGATAGCAGAGACAGTTACCGAGGCGCCTTACCGGGCAACCGCAGAAATGATCAGCAGCACCTGTGGGCAGACCGTCAGTCATGGCGGTGTATGGAACCTGGTCCAGCAGCTGGGAGTACGGATTTCAGAGGAAGAAAAAGTAACGGTAAGCGAAATGAACGCAGCCCAGGCAAAGGGAACTACGTCTATTCCGGTATTATTTGAAGAAATGGATGGGGTATGGTTACGGATGCAGGGGAAGGATCAAAAACGAATAAAAAAGCAGGAAATGAAGGTATCGGTTATGTATGAAGGGTGGGAAAAAGATGGGAAGAGGAACAGCCGCCTAAGCAATAAAAAGGTTCTCGCGGGAATGGAAGGAAGCAATGAATTTCATGAAAAGAGAGAAGCCCAGATCCACCGGAACTACAATGCCGATGAAATCGGACAGCGGATTCTGAATGGAGACGGGGGAAGCTGGATCAAAGACCCCTATGACCCCGATGTCATCTTTCAGTTAGACCGGTTCCATATTTATCAGGAAATAAAGCGTAAGATCAGCAATAGGGAAGCAGAAAAAAGGATTACAGAATTATATGAAGAGAAGAAAATAGAAGAAATGTTGGAATACATCCAGATTTATGCGACCAGTGTAGAAAGCGATGATGAGGAGGATAAAGCCAGCAGCAAAGCAATGGAGCTGTATAAATATCTGAATAACAACAAAGACGGCCTACTGCCGTATCAGGAAAGGGGAATCAAGATACCAGAGGCACCGGGGCATCTGGTGTACAAAGGAATGGGCGTACAGGAAAATCAAAACTGCACGACGATAACATTAAGAATGAAACATCGAAGAATGAGATGGTCGCCCGATGGAGCGAATCATATGGCGAAGGTACTGTACACCAAAGAGAATAAGGAACTGTGTGAGACAATCGAAAGGTATACGGACGGATTAATATTTGCAATTCAAATGGAAGAAGCGATTCAATCCCTGAGTGCAGCAAAAGCGCCCAAAAAAGATGGCAAGGGAAATCCCTATGCCGATAGATTCAATCACCATATGCCGCTGTTTGATGCCATGCAGACAGCATCACGAAAAGTCTTTAAGAGAGCATTTGGATACTAATCCTTCGAAACCCTCTGACAGGGTCTATTTCGTGAACAAAAAATAAGTTAAATATCATTTTGAAAAATATTTGAAAAGTTGCCAACGATTACTTGACACAAACA
>CAYXCV010000320.1:0-1689 GCA_964463365.1 uncultured Kineothrix sp. | reverse complement strand
TCCCTATGTGTTAGGATAGTTGTCAAGGAGGTCAAAAAATATTATAGTTAATCTATAGAACTTAAAGGAGAACCCCTATGGCAACATATAGTAAAGAATTTAAAAATAAGATTATTAGTCGGATGTTACCACCTAATAATGAATCCATTTCTCAAATTTCAAAAGAAACACAAATTCATCACCAAACCTTGCGTAATTGGCGAGATAAAGCACGTAATTCCGGCATGGCAGTACCTGGAAACAATCAGGTTGCCCAGCGTTGGAGCAGTGAAGATAAATTTCTCATCGTTCTTGAAACATCAAGCATGAATGAAATCATGCTGGCTGAATACTGTCGTAAAAAAGGACTCTATCAAGAAGAAGTGAAATCTTGGAAACATGCTTGTATGAAGGCAAACGGCAGTGTCGTAGAGGAAACTTCCAGATTAAATAAAGAACTTAAGGTTAAATCAAAAGAGGTCAAAAGTCTGGAAAAAGAACTTCAACGCAAAGAAAAGGCATTGGCAGAAACTGCCGCTTTACTGGTGCTACGAAAAAAAATGAATGCGATTTGGGGGACGGAAAACGAGGAAGAATGATTAGCCCCGCAGATCGCAGCAAAGCAGTTAAACTAATCGAAGAAGCCGTTCAAAATGGTGCAACCCTTAACGCTGCTTGCAAGGAAGCCGGTATCAGTAGCCGAACATTAAACCGTTGGAAAAAATCAGCTGCTATAGATGGAAGTTATATTGATCACAGGACAATCTGCAAACGTAAGCCACCTTCCAATAAACTTAGTGAATTTGAGGAATATCAGATTTTAAATGTAGTTCATAGCTCAAAATACAGCAGTTTGCCACCAAGTCAGATTGTTCCAATATTAGCCGATGAAGGAGTCTATATAGCATCAGAGTCTACTTTTTATAGAGTATTACATAAATACAATGAACAGCATCACCGTGGGCGTAGCCAAGAACCAGTCAAACGTACCATAACTACACATGAAGCCTCAGCACCTAATCAGGTCTACGTATGGGATATTACGTACTTGAATGGGTCTATTAAAGGACGACATTATTATCTATACATAATATCAGATATATTTAGTAGAAAGATAGTTTCGTGGGAGGTTTGGGAAGAAGAATCAGCTGAGCATGCCAGCGAACTCATTACAAAAGCTGTTATTTCTGAAAAGCTTACAACTAGAAATCATCCTTTGGTACTTCATTCTGACAATGGTAGCCCTATGAAAGGTGCTACCATGCTTGAAACTCTTTATGCACTAGGCATAACACCTTCAAACAGCAGACCACGTGTCAGCAATGATAATGCTTATGCTGAAAGTTTATTTAAAACAGTTAAATATCGTCCTAACTATCAGCCCAAAGGCTTTAACACAATAGAGAAAGCCCGACAATGGGTACATAAGTTTGTTGACTGGTACAACTTTGAACATCACCATAGTGGAATCAACTTTCTAACCCCTGCACAGCGTCACAGTGAAGACTATGGACTAAATGTGCTAGCAAAACGTAAGGCAGTATATGAAGAGGCAAAACAAGCAAATCCAGAACGTTGGTCAGGATCAACAAGGGATTGGTCAATTTCAGAAACGGTATACTTAAATCCCGAAAAGGATGAAGTAAAAGATAAGGTGGAAAAAGTATCATGATTTTTTATTATTTGTGACAACTACCTTGACAACCACCG
>CAYXCV010000319.1:0-1690 GCA_964463365.1 uncultured Kineothrix sp. | reverse complement strand
TGGTTTTATAATACAAGAGAAGAATTGAATCAAAGATTAGAAAGCGTTATGGATATGATTCAGAAAAATATGCCGGAAGAAATGAGTGAGTATACCTTAAAAATATCCATGGGTATATATATTATAAAAGATAATAATGAAGATGTACAAAACATGATAAATTATGCGGTAATGGCACATTCTTCCATTAAAGACCGGGATGATCAATGGTATGCATTTTATGATGATGATTTCAGAGAAAAGTTATTGCAGAATAAGATTTTAGAAGATCAGATGAAACGTGCCTTAAAGCACAGAGAATTTGTTGTGTATTATCAACCTAAATATAGTGCAATGACAAAAGAAATGGTAGGAGCCGAAGCATTAGTGCGCTGGAAAAAGGCAGATGGCTCAACGGTAATGCCGGGGCAATTTATACCTTTGGCGGAACAAAACGGATTTATCAATCATTTGGACAAATATGTATTTGAGGAAGTTTGTAAAACGCAAAAAGTATGGATTGATGAAGGTAAAAAAGTGGTGCCCGTATCAGTAAATCTTTCCAGAAAGCATTTTTATAATGATGATTTTATGAAAGAATATCAGGATATTGTGTCAGATTCGGGAATTTCAGAACAATTTGTACAGTTAGAGCTTACAGAAAGTGCTGTTTTTGAAAATCAGGAAACCTTATGTCAGATTATTGATGTTTTACATACTATGGGATTCCATATTCTGGTGGATGATTTCGGCACAGGATACTCCTCTCTTATGATGTTAAAATCAATTCCGATTGATACTCTGAAGCTGGATAAGAGTTTTGTGGATGATTTTGATCATCCGAAAGGTGAGAAAATTATTAAGAGTGTTATTCAATTAGCTCAGGCACTCAATATAGAAGTCACGGCTGAAGGTGTAGAAACACAGGAACAGTACGAATTTTTAAAGACATTGGGATGCAATACGATACAGGGCTTCTTATTTGCCAGACCGATGCCGGAAAAAGATTTTGAAGAATTACTGAATGCCGGTCTATGCTAATTACCATTGTTTCCAGGTCATGTAAATCAAAGTAGTAAGAAGCAAGGTCACGCATACGCCGATACGTATAAAGCGCGTCAGGTATATAGAGAATGTTTTGTTGTTGCATAATTTTGCACTATCGGACAGGCCAACAGCAGTATAAACGAGACAAATCACAATATAGCGAAAATCGCTGCTGCAAGTATAAGGATATTTCAGGGCAAACAATAGAAAACTGGATATAAAAATCAGATAGCCGGTTAAGAGGAAGATTGCTTCTTCTTTTCCGGTTTTTTTATTCCATTTTTTTATCTGTGTGACAATAAAAAGAATGGCTGATAAAGTTGCAAAAAGAATGGCGGATAGGTAGGCTGCCTGACACAAAAACAAGGTGATTCCTTTCAGCTCAGCCGGGAATACTTCGGCAAATAAGGAAGTTTGGAACATAATCACCCAAGTATTATGGATAACATCTCCGCTTAAAGGATGGAAGGGGAAAGTAAAGTGCCAGTCTGAGATGGCGGGAATCCCGATACGTGCCCAAAGACTATAATCTCCGGTATACATAATGGAACTTTCCGTGGCAGAAGAAATGCCGGGTTTTACATGGAAAAGAATAAGATTTCGTATGATCCATGATAAACCGGTAAAAGCTGAAACAAAACCAAAAATACAGTAATTTCTTATA
>CAYXCV010000318.1:0-1692 GCA_964463365.1 uncultured Kineothrix sp. | reverse complement strand
ACAAGGCTGCAAAACATAACAGCTAAAGGTATCTTCACTGCATTATAAATTTTTGAACATATGATATTTATAATATCCTTGCTTACCCCGTGTTTATTCAGTGTTTTGCTGATAATCGGTATTAGGCAGACTGTCGCATGAATGAACAAGCCCCGGAAGCTCCAAGTACGGCAAACACTAAAAAGGTGGTAGCCACAGCTTCGTTGCTCTGGCTAAGCTGATTGTACATACCTAAGAAGCCAAGTAAATACAAAGGCACACCCAATGCGGCAATAAGAATAGATGCCGAAAATCTCCACTCGGACATTATCTCCCAATTGCTATCAATAATATCATATGGGCCTGACTTTAGGTTGCCCTTCCCTTTTAAGTCAAACAATATATCACCGATGGCGCAGAGTAGTCCGCCTATTATTCCAAGTATACCAAACACAAAATCCATATAAAATTCCTTTCTACTGAACGCTACTGCGTCATAATCAATCTAAGAGGAAATGCTTTACGTTAACACATTAATTGGTTATAATAAAGCGATACTATGGTACATACATAATTATATCAAAAGATGAAAGAAATGAGGGAAAAAAATGGCTAATTTTTGTAAGTATTGCGGCAAGCCTATGCCAGAAACAGGGATTTGTGAGTGTCAGGAGAATGTTACCAATCAAACACAGCAGTCAGAAAGTACTGAGGGTGGATCACCAATTGTAAATCAACCCGTTGTAAAAGCAGAAGAAAATGCAGCTATGATAGCGTTTAATGAAGTGAAAATGTTATTTATGAGTTTTGTAAAACAGCCGATTGCAACTATGGAATCAGCATATGTAGAAGACAATAAACGTCCCCAGCTGCTAATAGGTGCATTATATGCGATTGTTTTATTTTTATGTATTTTTATTAAAGCAGCAAAGCTAGGTAATGCTTTTGGCGGATCTATTATGTTAACACTGGTTTTTTGTATTGTTAAAGTGCTTTACGTTACTTTAATATATTTATTTAATAGAAAAAATAATATAAAATTTAAATCAGTATTATCACTGTTTTGTTTGATATCTATACCAGAAACGATATGTATACTTGTCATCTTTTTATTATCATTTGTTGCATCATCAGCATTCACGGGACTTGTTATTGTAGGTTTAATGCTGTTTGTTTCAGCAATTATTTCAAACACAATAGCAGCAGCTCTCGTATTTAAAGATAACAAGGATAAGTTTTATTGGTCTTATATGCTAATAAATTTTATTGTTATAATGATAATGTCATTATTTTTAAGAACAGTGGTAATTTCTAGCATTGGGACAGCACTTGGCTCTTTAGGAGGTTACATGAATTACTTATTTTAATTGATAAGGCACTATTCAGAACCAGGTACAGACGTATAAATTAAATAGATACTGATTTAAAACCCTCTTAGATGGAAAAATGTCCGAGGGGGTTTTATATTGCTTGCAATCATATTTTTTATGTGATAGCCTTTTTTTAGATACTATTATTATGAATAGAAAGGTAAGTGATGATGATGGAGAATATTAATTGTTTCGTGAATATTGTTCCGGAAGGAAGGTTTGTAATAGTGGAGCTTCCATTTGATGTCAGGAAAGAGTTTGGAATATCAAAAGGTAATATTTATGCGAACTGTATCATCAATAATGTGTCGTTTCGAACGAGGATTCTTTCAAAAGGCAATCA
>CAYXCV010000317.1:0-1694 GCA_964463365.1 uncultured Kineothrix sp. | reverse complement strand
CTTACTTTCCAAAAGACGCCTGCGGGATGCTGTACGGAGAAGGCTTCATTTTTAAAAAATTAAAGATAACAATTTCTTGCCTAGAACCATTATCAAAAGCAAACATATATTATAGTAAAGAATTTTGAGAGATAAATATTATGTTAGCTAGCGATGGTTTAGTTAAATATGGAAAAAGTATGTTAGGTACACCATATTTTTATGGTGCCAAAATTAGTGAAGGCCCACTTACAGAAGATAAAATGCAGCGCATGAATAAATTATATCCTACACTTGTCACCGCAAACTATATTAAAAGAGCAAGAGCCCAAGGACAAGTTGGTAAGATTAATGCCGATTGCTCTGGTCTTATAGCCGGTTACCGCGGCAAAAATGTAGGCTCTGCCCAGCTCTACCAGCAAGCTTATACAAGGTTACCCATAGAGAATTTAAGAGATTATAGTGCCGGTGTAGTATTATGGAAAAAAGGGCATGTTGGCATTTATGCCGGAATAATCAATGGAACACCGACATGCTATGAAGCAAAAGGTATTCAATATGGAACCATAACGTCTAAAGTATCCGATACAAAATGGGTATGCGGTCTTACCTTTAGTGATTTAAGTTATACTTATCAGAATAAAGTTGAAGGTACATGGAAAGGTATCAATCCTTATAAAGAGCCGGTTACCGCAGTTACCAATCAGGAACAGGCAAAATTATACGGAGTTAATACCTACACTTCCACCGGTGACAGTGTTAAGTGGGTTCAATGGGAGCTGAAGGAATCCGGTTCCTCTATAAGTATAGATGGAATATGCGGTCCTCTTACCATAGCTGCATTAATTGAATTCCAGCAATCTTGTAAGATTGTTCCTGATGGTATTGCAGGGAATGAAACCAGAAGATATTTAAAAAATAATTAGATAGCGGAGGTAAACAGCCATATTTAATCATATAAAAGATTCCTATTCAAAAATTCCTCTGGTTGATAAATGCTTGATTATTTTTATGTTCGTTCTCTTAATTCAATTAGGCTATAGCTTATTTTTCTCTGGTCAGGCAGCCGAGGAACTTAGTAGTATCGATGTTATTGTACGAACCTCAACCGCTTCTATTTTTGGTTATTTCCTAAGTGCTAATTTTATTAAGCACAAGCCACCAAGTGTAAATCAGCAATCCAAGTCATCCGGCAGCGCTGAGATTAATATTGCCGAACATACAGAATCGGAGGACGATGTAGAAGCTATCGTTGAGAATAAAATGCAAATAATAATAGCTACGGCAATGGGACTATTTTGCCTTATTTCATTACTGTTTTTAAGAAATATTGCTGATTTGAATCCTGATTTTGCAAGTTCCTCTTCTACGGCTGCCACAATAGCACAGTTTAGGGACTTTGTCTCCGGATGTGTTGGTTTCCTGATTGGATGCCCATCGAATAGTTTAAGAAGCAGGTAGGGCACCAATCAGAATTTTATCCTAAAAAATGAAAAACATATTGACATTTTTCGCTCAAAATGATACTATCCTATTTGCGATGCAAATAAGCATCTACGCGGAAGTGTCGGAACTGGCAGACGAGCAAGACTAAGGATCTTGTGATCAACGCGATCGTGAGGGTTCAAGTCCCTTCTTCCGCAGTAAAAAAGGATTTCCATTTTGGAGATCCTTTTTTTTATTTCCCGAAAGGAGAATGAGTATGGAAAACCCTT
>CAYXCV010000316.1:0-1698 GCA_964463365.1 uncultured Kineothrix sp. | reverse complement strand
GCTTGCAGACCTTGGAAAGGCTGTATTTTTTTGTCAATTTATTTATATTTTTATGTGGCTATTTGTGTCTATTTGTGTTATAATAAGGTATCGGAGGTAATGACATATGAAATTAACTTGTTCTGGGTCTAAAAATTCACCAACTTATTATATCCAAAAATCTATAAGGATTGGAAATAAAACTACTACCAAGACGGTAGAAAGACTTGGCAGTCTTAGCGAAATTAAAGCTCGTTGCGGTGATTGTGACCCCATGGAGTGGGCAAAAGAATATACAAAAAAACTTACTGTTGCTGATAAAGAGTCGAAACAGGGAATCCTCATTAAGCACTCTGCTTCACAACTTATCGACATGGGGGTAAGACGTTCTGTGAACATAGGGTATCTTTTTCTTCAAGACATATATTATTCCCTCGGGTTAAACAAGATATGTTCTGAAATTACTCAAAGGCATAAGTTTGAGTATGACTTAAATGACATTCTTTCAATGCTTATTTTTTCACGGATTATTTTCCCTGCTTCTAAACGTTCTTCCTTACAACAATCACAGGGGTTTCTGGAACAACCAAAATGTGAGCTTCACCACATTTACCGTGGACTCGAAATTCTTGCACAGGAAAATGATTTTTTCCAGTCTCAGCTTTATAAAAATTCCAAACATGTCATAAATCGAAACAAAGGGGTTCTTTACTATGACTGCACCAACTATTACTTCGAAATTGAGGAAGAAGATAATTTTAGGAAATATGGAGTTTCCAAGGAACACCGACCAAATCCTATTGTACAGATGGGACTTTTTATGGATGCAGATGGGATTCCTCTTTCATTCTCTGTATTTAACGGAAATGAAAACGAACAGCTCTCCATGAACCCATTAGAAAAGAAAATAATATCCGACTTTGGAATGAGCGATATCGTAGTCTGTACGGATACGGGGCTATCCTCGTTGGATAACAGGAAATTCAACAACATTGAAAACCGTAAGTTTGTAACCACTCAATCCATTAAAAAACTCAAATCCTTTCTTCAAGAGTTCTGTCTTTCAGATGAAGGCTGGCACCTTGACGGAATCAGGAAATCTTATAAGCTTAGTGAACTTGATGAAGACGCTGATTATGAAAAGATTTTCTATAAGGATCGATGGATCAATGAAAATGGTTTAGAGCAACATCTGGTTGTAACATTCTCCCTTAAATATAAAAAGTATCACCAGACCATTCGAGAACGACAGCTTGAAAGAGCAAAAAAACTTGTTCATAATCCTTCAAAAATAAGTAAGAAAAAAACCAATGACCCAAAACGATTTATTTCACAGGAGCATTGCACTTGGGATGGTGAAGTTGCTAGTAAAACAATAACCTCCATTGATGAAAAGCAGATAGCCAATGAAGAAAAATTTGATGGTTTCTATGCCATCTGTACGAATCTAGAAGATGAAGCTTCAACTATCGTAAGAATCAATCAGCAACGTTGGGAAATCGAAGAATGCTTTCGCATCATGAAAAGTGAATTCAAAGCCAGACCCGTATATTTGAGTAGAAAGGATAGAATAATAGCGCACTTTACCACATGTTTTACCGCCCTCATCATTTATAGAATTCTTGAAAAGAAGTTGCATGAGAAATACACCTGTGAAGAAATCATCCGTACCTTGAGAAGTATGGATATGCTCATATATCCTGGCGAAGGTTATGTACC
>CAYXCV010000315.1:0-1702 GCA_964463365.1 uncultured Kineothrix sp. | reverse complement strand
AAGCAAGCAGGAGCAAACCGTATCATCAGTGTTAGCTTCGGTGCGGATATTACAACGTGGGGATATATTAAATATATTACAGAGCATAATTTTACAGGCGGAATATCTCAACCCTGCCCGGCAGTGGTTGGATATGTGGAGAAATACATACCGGAGCTGATCGATAAATTAGTTCCCATCCATTCACCTATGATGTGTTCCGCAATCTATGTACGCAAATACATGAAAATTACGGATAAGTTAGCATTTATCAGCCCGTGTATTGCTAAGAAAAACGAGATTGAAGATCCAAATACACATGGATACATATCATATAATGTTACTTTTGATCATTTAATGGAGTATGTGCGCAAACATAATATATCAGGGCCTAATGTAACTGATGAGATAGAATATGGTCTTGGATCAATTTATCCGATGCCGGGAGGTCTGAAAGAAAACGTATATTGGTTCTGTGGTGAGGACTTATTTATACGACAGATTGAAGGCGAAAGACATATGTACGATTTCCTGGAAGATTATAAGGAACGTGTGTTACATAATAAGGAATTGCCATTTATGGTAGACGCTCTCAATTGTGCGAAAGGCTGCGCATATGGAACGGCAATTGAACCGGAAAAAGTAAAAACAGAAGACATTTTATATACTTTGCAGAAGATAAGAGAAAAAAGCAAAAAAAGAGGGAAAAATAATCCCTTTGCCAAAGGTTTGTCTGAAAAGCAGCGGTTAAAAAAATTAAATAATGCTTTTGCAAAATTAGATATTAATGATTTTATTAGAAAGTATAGAGATTGCTCCAAAAATATAGAGATAAAAGTACCAACCCAGCGAGAAGAGGATGATATATTTAAGAGCATGGGTAAAGTAACGGATATTGAAAAAATGGTGAATTGTTCTGCTTGTGGCTATAAAACATGCCGTGACATGGTTCATGCTATTTATAATGATTGCAATACAAAGGAAAGCTGCATACATTATATGAAGGATGTTATTGAGCAGGATAAAAAACAGGCGGAAGAACTTTCCGAAGAGATGACCAAACAGAAACAAGTGATTGAAACGAAGAATGTTCAAATATCTAATGTTATGGAAAATATCACGACAGATTTCGAGAATCTGAATAAATCCATTAAAGAGATGTTAATCGGAAATAATAATAATGCTGAGGAAAGCACCGGAATTAATATGCTGATGATTGAGGTAGTAGAGTTTAGCGAGCAGTTAAGGACAGCCCTTGGTGCGATAGAACTTCTGATGCAGGGATTACAGAAAAATAATGAAGAAATCACAAACGTGGCTGATGAAACAAATCTATTATCATTAAATGCAAGCATAGAAGCAGCAAGAGCAGGTGCTGCCGGTAGAGGGTTTGCAATTATTGCAGAGAATATCAAGAAGCTCGCAGATTCCTCAAAAGATACTGCAAGTGACAGTGAGGCGAACCAGTTAAAGATTGGGGACGCGGTGCTCAACCTGCAGCAGAGGGCAGAGCAGCTCATTGAAATCATCGATGGTGTTAATACCAGAGTAACAAGTCTGGCAGCAGCAACAGAAGAAATTGCGGCAGCGACAACGGAAGTAAGTGATATTGCAGGTGCCATGAAAAATAAAATGGAAGATTTGCTTAAATAATTGTTATAAAAAATAAAACCGCAGAAATGTGGTTTTATTTTTTATAATTGAGTTGACAAACTTAAGCTTT
>CAYXCV010000314.1:0-1712 GCA_964463365.1 uncultured Kineothrix sp. | reverse complement strand
ATGAAATTAGCAGTGAAGAGGGGGAGATAACCAGTGTTTTCGTTGAGGCTGATATTATTTTTTATATAAGTACGATACAAGATGAAGAGACACAGAAGTATACTTCGTATTTATGTACATTTAATATGGAAAGTCAGGAATCTGTTAAAACTCCGCTTAATTTAAAAGAAGGAATGGAAATATCCCAATTAAGTATGGATGCAGAGGGGAATCTTCAGGCGGTACTTATTACATATTTGAATGAAGACGAAGTAATGGCTGATAGTAAGACTACAGAAATATGTAAAGTTTCATTAGATGGCACATTGACATCTTCATTGGACATAAGTAGTGTTTTACAAAAATTAAAAGATCAGTATATACAATGTGTGATAACTGATAATGAAGGAAATATTTATTTGAGTTTTAAACAGTTGCTTCTTGTACTTGATAAGAACGGTAAGGAACTAACTAAAGTAGAATCAGATTCCATGATTACTAATTTATTTGCTGCAAAAGACGGCACAGTTTTTCTAACATACCTCAATCCCGATGGTTTGAAAATTTATCCGGTTGATTTAGAAAAGAAGAGTTTGGGGGATTTGGAAGAGAATCTGATGATTTCTCAAACTATTAATTACAATTTCATAAAGGGTACAGATTCAGATCTGCTTTTTAGTGTTGATAATAAACTATATTCTTATAATTTGGGTGATAAAAAACCAACGGAAATATTAAGCTGGATTGATTGTGGTATTAATAGTGAAACTCTTCGTTATTTTGCAGCCCTTGAGGATGGCAGAATTTTGGCTATTAATTCCTTTCAGGAAGAAGATTACAATTCAATGGATTTAATTTATCTCACTAAGATGGAAGGTTCAGAAATACCAGAGAAAACTCTTCTTACTTATGGTACCTTGTCGCTGGATCCTGAAATAAAGAAACAAATAGTTAAATTTAATAAGATAAATAATGATTATAAAATTGAAGTTAAAGAATATATGACAGATGATCTTGAAATTGCGCTTACACAGCTTAACACTGATATTGTTAGCGGAAAATGCCCGGATATCCTTGATTGTACCTCGGGAAAGCTGCCCACAGCAAAGTATATTGATAAAGGTATTTTGGAGGATTTATATCCCTTCATAGACAATGATCCGGAGTTAAGACGTGAGGATTATCTGGAAAATGTACTAAATGCTTACGGGAAGGATGGAAAACTTTACGCAATTACACCTCGATTTTTTATTATAACAATGACTGGAAAGGTTTCTGATGTAGGTGATAAGAGAAATATTACATTGGATGAGATGATAGAAATAGTAAATGCAATGCCTGAAGGGATGGATTTATATCAATATAATTCAAAAAGCACGGTTTTGATGGATATTATAATGAGCGATCTGGATCAATTTGTAGATTGGTCTACAGGCGAATGCAGATTTAGTGGGGAAGAATTTATTAAGGTACTTGAATTTGCGGATAAATTTGATTTGGAATATACTTATGGGGATCAGATGTCAGACGCAGCAAGGAGAATAAGTGAAGGTACCTTATTGATGCATATTACAACCTTAAGTTCTGTTCAGGCTTATCAGGTAACGGAAAGTATGTTTGATGGTCCGATTGCCTTTGTAGGCTTTCCTACTAACAAGGATAATGGTTCTGTTCTTTCAAGTACAGGAAGTGTAACTGCTATGAGTGCAAAATCTGAACATAAAGAAGGTGCT
>CAYXCV010000313.1:0-1713 GCA_964463365.1 uncultured Kineothrix sp. | reverse complement strand
GCATTAATCCTATCTCTCTGTCAGATTTAATTGATACTGCCATATAAGTACCTTTTCCTTAAGAATTTTCTTATTATACTTCTAAAATTTTTACTATGGATTCAAACACTTCCTGCATAGGCTTTGTGCCGACAACAGTCCTAAGTATTCCTTTACTACTATAAAAATTAATTAATGGTTGTGTCTGATCATGGTAAACTTTAAGTCTATTTAAAACTGTTTCGGGTTTATCATCTTCCCGAAGAACAAGTTCTTTTCCGCATCTATCACAAATTCCCTCTGCTTTAGGTGGAATATGTTCTATATGATATGTAGCTCCGCATGCTAAACAAGCTCGCCTGCCGGACATTCTCTTTACGATATTTTCATCGGGCACATCTACATCTATTGCATAGTCAATCTTATCCCCCAGCTTAGTTAATGCCCGGTCTAACACTTCTGCCTGAGGAATTGTTCTGGGAAACCCATCTAATACATAGCCATTCTCACAATCATTATCGGCTACTCTGTCAAGTAAAATCTTTACGGTAAGTTCATCCGGAACAAGTAATCCCTGATCCATATATTTCTTAGCTTCTAAGCCAAGTTCCGTCCCATTTTTAATATTTAATCTAAAAATATCACCTGTCGATATATGCGGAACGCTATACTTATCCGCTATCATTTTAGCTTGTGTGCCCTTGCCGGCTCCCGGAGCACCTAACATAATAATTTTCATTTGTTTTTCGTCCTTTCCCAACGAACATTTCACCTGATAAGCAAGTTGATTCATATTAACCAACAAACGGACACACGCATCGAGGCGAGTGCCCATAATAAAATCAGTAAAGTCAAGTAACAACTTTTACTGATTTTAGGAAATACATAAAAGCTACAATTTGTATGCTCCTACGTATTTCCATATGAATTAATCGTTCAAAAATCCTTTGTAATTACGAACTAACATCTGGGATTCAATCTGTTTAATTGTCTCTAAGATAACACTTACAATAATAATTAAGCTTGTTCCTCCAAATGATACACTGGCTCCAAATAAGCCATTAAATATAAATGGAAGAATACCAACAATCGTCAGACCTACTGCACCAATAAAAATAATGTAATTCAATATTTTTGTCAAATATTCACTGGTCGGTTTTCCAGGTCTGATACCCGGGATAAAACCTCCCTGCTTTTTCATATTTTCTGCAATTTCTAACGGATTAAATGTAATCGAAGTATAAAAATATGCAAAGAATATTACAAGTAGAATATATACCAGTAATCCGATTGTATAAATCGGCTGGCTTGGCATACACCAATTCGCTGAATTAAGTCCTTTTAAAATTTCTCCCCATACGCCGGTTCCTTGATATTGTGCCAATGAACCTATGATAATAGGAAGCTGCATAAGTGAAGAAGCAAAGATAATAGGTATAACACCTGATGTATTAACTTTTAATGGTATGTTGGTCGTCTGACCGCCTACCATCTTTCTTCCCTGTACTTTTTTCGCATATTGTACCGGTATCTTACGAACTCCACCATTTAAAACAACTACAAGTGCAACCATCCCTAAGATAATAGCAATTATAATAACTGCTGCTACCACTGCGATGGCGGTGGATTTACCGAATACAAACTGCTGAAATAATTGATTAATATCTTGCGGTAAACGTGAAATAATGTTGATTACAAGTACAATAGATATACCATTTCCAACACCTTTTTCCG
>CAYXCV010000312.1:0-1714 GCA_964463365.1 uncultured Kineothrix sp. | reverse complement strand
TTCCCGGCACATCAATATTCATTTCTTTTTGTAATCCTTTTTTCAGTGATTTCCAGACCTCTCTTGTTACAAGGGAAATCATGACTGCCTTCTCTGTTGCTTCCAAACCGAAGTAGTCAAGCACTTCACTATTGGCAGTACCTTCTCCAAGTGTACTTATAATGACTGCCAAACCATGTTCTTTATAAAAAGATATCATCTTGGAACCAATGTTTCGATTGGTAATCGTAACCATCATGAAAACTTTGCTCATATATGGCTCCTTCCTATAATTCTATAATCTCGTTATCAGCAAGTAATAAAAACGCCTCTTGCGGTGCCTGATCAATTGTTTCTTTCTCAACATGACCGGTTCGAAGTCTATAAACCAGTCCCAACACCTGTATGGTAATCAGCGGTGTCATAGCTACCATCGCTATCACTCCAAATGCATCCGTTACAATATTTCCACCTACACTTACACAGGCTCCCATAGCAAACGGAAGCAGAAAAGTAGCTGTCATCGGTCCGGATGCCACGCCGCCGGAGTCAAAGGCGATAGCTGTAAAAATCTTAGGAACAAAAAAGGATAACAACAAAGCAATTGCATATCCCGGTATAATAAACCAGAAAATAGATATACCTGTAAGCACACGAATCATCGCAAGTCCCAATGAGGCTGCAACGCTTATGGATAAGCTCAGACTCATTGCCTTTGAGGATATTGCTCCTGATGTAATCTCCTCCACCTGTCTCGTAAGTACAAATACTGCAGGTTCTGCCAAAACTATAAAATATCCGATTAACATTCCGATTGGTACAATAATCCATCTGTATGGAAGTGCGGCAATTACTTGCCCTAAATAGTTACCGGCAGGCATAAATCCAATATTAACACCTGTCAGAAATAAAACAAGACCTATATACGTATAAATAAGACCTATAAATATTTTAATCAATGTTTTTTTTCTAATTTCTCTTAAAAACAATTGAAAAGCAACAAAAAATATAATAATCGGAAGCAGAGCAATTGCCATTTCCATCATATACTTAGGGAGACCTGATGAAAATAACTTCCACAATTCTACCGAATTATGTACATTAGGAATTGCCTCCGGTATATATTCCGTACTTTCCGGATGATAAATAAGTCCCAACACCAACACTGCAAGAATTGGTCCGATGGAGCAAAGAGCAACCAGTCCAAAGCTGTCATCGGCTGCATTTTTATCACTTCGTACCGCAGAAATACCAACTCCAAGTGCCATAATAAAAGGAACTGTCATGGGTCCCGTTGTTACTCCTCCGGAATCAAAAGCCACCGACAAAAAATCTTTCGGGACATTAAAAGCCAATATAAAGACGATGATATAAGATACTATAAGCATATAGGATAGTGGAATACTGAATAGCATACGAAGCAGTGCCAGCGCAAGAAAAAGTCCAACTCCACAGGCAACTGCTACGATTAACGTCAAATTGGGGATAGACGGTACCTGTTCCGCCAATACCTGCAAATCCGGTTCGGAAATTGTGATGATAAAACCAAGTATAAAGCTAAGTATAACCATGAGCAGAAGTTTTTTTGTCTGGGTCAGGCTCTTTCCTACTTGCTCTCCCATAGGGGTCATGGATATATCCACCCCCAAGTTAAAGAACATCATTCCCACTGTCAGCAGCACCGCTCCTATAAGGAACGACATTAGAATACTGGGGGAAATAGGTGCAATTGTAA
>CAYXCV010000311.1:0-1719 GCA_964463365.1 uncultured Kineothrix sp. | reverse complement strand
CTTTAATGGCTTTGATAGAACATCATCAAAGTTTTTACTAAAGTAACTATTTTTATTTATTTCATCTGAGCAAGACGCTAATATTATCGTTACCTTGTGGGAATCATCTCTATCAAGCATTCTCACCTTTTTAGAGACTTCATATCCATTCATAATAGGCATATGATAATCTGTAATAATTACATGATAGTAACCTATCTCTGACTTTTTATATTTTTCCAGCAACTCCTTACCATTCACAGCAGTGCTGACTTCCAGTGCTCCGCATTTTAATAATAAGTTTTTATGCATCTCTAAAAACTCAACAAAATCATCAGCAATAAGAAACCTGATTTTTTGATAATCTACTTTTGTTGGTATTTCATTTTCTCGTCTTATAAACTCTTGCTTTAGTAATAGCTCATCAATTTCTTCGACTGAGTGAACCTCTTTACCTTTTTTTACTGAAAATTTTTTCAATAAATATTTGATTAGATTTGATTGCATTGTATAAAATCCCCTTTTTTTGTTATTCTATCATTATTTTCTATTACCAAAACAATGACGGTACGAAATGTCGAATTATGGGTATGATGGAAACATATTGTGTGTTTAAAATAAACATGATATGATTATACCATCTAAAATACTTGTTTATCCAGTGCCATTGCGGCAATCTTAGAGCATTCGCTCACATTCTCAAGTCATTAGAAAAATTATATAGGGAGGTACCAATTATTTGGGAGAGAAAAATAACGCAATGTGTAATTACTTGGCTGCACCTGAAATCTTTGCAGATTTCATAAATGGAGCCGTATTTTCCGGGCGAAAGGAGGTGTGTGCGGACCATCTTAAAGAAAGCAATACTGTTCTTTACGGAATGGATCATGGGAAAGATAAGCAATCCTCGGCAAAGAAAACAATCACCCGCAGCAGGGATGTTGTCAAATACTTAGCCGGAGAAAAAGAATATCTTATCATCGGTATTGAAAATCAGAACGACATACACTATGCCATGCCGCTACGCTGCATGGAATATGATGTAATGGAATACAGAAAACAGTTGAAAATGATTTCAGTTTCAAATAAGAAAGAAAAGAAATTAACAAGCGAGTCTTACCTATCAGGATTTACTCCAAGTGACCGACTTTGCCCTGTCGTGACTCTGGTATTTTATCACGGTAAACTTACATACAATGGTTGTAAATCTCTGCATGAGATGCTAGAATTAAATTACCAAAATAAGGCGTATTTACCGCTTATCTCTGACTATAAACTGAACCTTATCTCTATCGATGACGTAAATGAAAATCTGTTCAGGACCGGCCTGCGAGATTTAATAGGCATAATGAAAAATAGCGGCAGCAAAAAAGAGCTGCAGGAATATGTCCAAAACAACGAAGATAGAATGAGGCATCTGGACGAAACTACTTTTGATACAATAAGCGTGATGATTAACCATAAAGATTTGAATAAGTACAAAGTTGAATGTAGCAATGAAGAAGGAGGTATTGATATGTGTCAGGCGATTATAGAGATGATTGAAGAAGGACGAGAAGAAGGACGTTCTGAAGGAATGGAGACTGGGCGTTATGAGGGAATACAGATGGGGCATTCTATGGGAATTGAAGAAATTATTATGGTGATGCTTCGCAAGGGATATGATTGTACATTGATATCACAGATGACGGATATTTCTATAGATATCATTAATAAATTAGCTGAAGAATCTGTTAATTA
>CAYXCV010000310.1:0-1722 GCA_964463365.1 uncultured Kineothrix sp. | reverse complement strand
TTACTTGTACCAAGTTATTCACAGGTGATTCCCAATCAAATTGACTTAACAACATGGCTTACAAAGAAAATCAAGCTTAATATTCCGATGATGAGTGCCGGAATGGATACGGTTACAGAACACCGTATGGCAATTGCCATGGCAAGGCAGGGTGGAATAGGTATTATTCATAAGAATATGACAATAGAAGCACAGGCAGAAGAAGTAGATAAAGTAAAACGTTCAGAGAACGGTGTTATCACTGACCCCTTTTCATTAACAGCAGATCATACTTTGGCAGATGCGGATGCATTGATGGCCAAATTCAGAATATCAGGAGTACCTATTGTAGAAGGCAGAAGGCTAGTAGGTATCATAACAAATCGTGACTTAAAATTCGAAACAGACTTCACTAAAAAAATAAAAGAATCCATGACTTCCGAGGGGCTGATTACAGCAAGAGAAGGCGTAACCTTAGATGATGCAAAGAGGATTCTTGGAAAAGCAAGAAAAGAGAAATTACCGATTGTAGATGAAAACTATAACCTGGTAGGTCTTATTACAATTAAAGATATTGAGAAGACAATTAAGTATCCTTTGTCAGCAAAAGATGAGCAGGGCAGATTGCTCTGTGGAGCAGGCGTAGGAATTACTGCGAATGTACTGGATCGTGTGGGTGCACTGGCAGATGCAAAGGTAGATGTGATTGTTCTTGACTCTGCACATGGACATTCAGAGAATGTGTTAAATAGTTTAAGAATGATTAAAGCAAAATATCCGGACATGCAGGTAATCGCAGGAAATGTTGCAACCGGTGACGGCGCAAAAGCATTGATTGAAGCAGGTGCGGATGCTATTAAAGTGGGCATTGGTCCGGGATCAATCTGTACAACACGTGTTGTTGCAGGTATTGGTGTTCCCCAGATTACAGCGATTATGGATGCTTATGCAGTGGCAAAGGATTATGGTATCCCGATTATTGCAGATGGCGGAATCAAATATTCAGGTGATATGACAAAAGCAATCGCTGCAGGCGGTAATATATGTATGATGGGAAGTATTTTCGCCGGATGTGATGAGAGCCCGGGAACTTTTGAATTATTCCAGGGAAGAAAATATAAAGTATATCGTGGCATGGGATCAATAGCAGCGATGGAGAATGGAAGTAAGGATCGTTATTTCCAAGAGGATGCTAAGAAACTTGTACCGGAGGGGGTAGAAGGAAGAGTAGCTTACAAAGGAACTGTTGAAGATACGGTGTTCCAGCTTATGGGTGGTTTGCGTTCAGGAATGGGATATTGCGGAACAAAGTCAATCGAAGAATTGAAACAAAACGGAAAGTTTATTAAGATTTCAGCAGCTTCTTTAAAGGAAAGTCATCCCCATGATATCCATATTACAAAAGAAGCTCCAAACTATAGCGTGGAGGAATAATCAAACTTTGTGGGGCGGGAGGTAACACGTGCAGAACTTAGTCGAGAAGGCGGCATTAAAGAAATGGCAGGATAAGTTTTGTAGTGCAACAAATGTTTATGCGTATTGTTTAGATCAGGCAGGACACCCAATCACGGAGATGTCCGGCAGGAAAGAAGATACGGATAATATAAAACAGATAATTTCTGAGAATCAGTTTTTAAGTATATATAAGCGTGTTTCAGAAGGAAATTTGGAGGAACAGGCGGTAGAATATACCTCTGTTCCTAATTTAAGACTTGCGGCTATTTCAGTCAAGCTTGAAGAAGA
>CAYXCV010000309.1:0-1725 GCA_964463365.1 uncultured Kineothrix sp. | reverse complement strand
ATTAGCTATTTTGTTTATGCTATAAGAATTCTAAAAAGTCAAGACTTATTTCGACATATTATGACTAATAAGGCATTTTTATCAGAACTTCACAAAACACCCGTTCCCAAAGTTACCATAACATCTTACACTTTTTCACTGGTAAAACATGTGGATAATGTGGATAATTCCGTGCATAAGTAATAAATGCACATTTAATGCCATTTTTATATGTGGATAACTTTTCTCTTAAATTTCACTTTAAATTATCGCAAAAAATGAATTTTGTATATCTTGTACAAAGGTAAAATTGTCAATACTAATTTGTTAACTTTTTTTAACTTATTTGGCATGTAACACATCATATCCACTAAAACAGCAGATACCTGAGTACACAAGTATCTGCCTATTATTTGTCATAAACTATTAGAATATTCTTCTTACGGAAAGCGGTGTCCTATAATTTGCATTGGATACGATAATTCCTGTCTTGGATGTAGAAGCGTGAACAATCTGTCCGCCTCCGATATATAATCCCACGTGACCTGAATAGCATACCAAATCTCCCGCCTGCGCATTCTCAAGACCGTTCACTGCTGCTCCAACATTTCTGTCTGCCGATGAAGAGTGAGGTAAGCCCACACCAAAGTTAGCATATACACTCATAACAAAGCCTGAGCAGTCCGTACCGTTGGTTAAACTGGAGCCACCATATACATAAGGGTTTCCAACGAACTGTAGTGCATAATCTGCAACTGAACGCCCCATCTCGCTTCCGCTGCCTGTTGCGTAAATAATTTCTTGTTTCGAAGATCCACCTGATCTCTCAGCTGCTTTTCTTGCTGCTGCTGTTTGAGCTGCTTTTCTTGCTGCCTCTTCTTTGGCAATTCTGGCTTCTTCTTCTGCCTTTGACTCTGCCTGAACAAACTCGGTGCTAAGTGATACAAAATCAGAAGAAACGTAGCCGTCACCTTCCTCGATATTCACCTTCACCCATCCGTCTGTCTCTTCTGTTACAATCAGTTGATCATCTATCGGAATAAGCCCTAATACTGTTGTTTCCATTCCGGGCTGCTCTCTAACCTTGAGTGTTGTTGTAGTAACAGTTGCAATTCTTGTTCCTACCTTCTTCGCAAGTTCTACCGCTTCATTACCTGTTACACAATATTCACCTTTAACATACCCGGTTACAGAACCTGATGTTATTTCATACCATCCATCTTTTTCGGAAATAAATGATCCTACTGATTTATCATAAAGCTTTCCAACGATTTCGCCCTCTTCACTGGGAATACTTCTTACGTTAACGTAATCATTTACCTTCGCGATAACAAGACTTTTAAAGCTTTCTTCTTCATCTTTTTTATCCAGTTTTTTTTCTACACTTTTTAGAACTTCTTCGCTAAGACTGGATGCATCTACATCTTTTGTTTCTTCAATAACTTTATCTTTTTCTGTCTTGGTAGTCTCTGCTTCAGCACTTTCAGTCTGCTTTTTGCTGGTACTTGATGCATTATCTGAAACACTGCTGCTTCCGGTTGCTGATTCTGTTGTTTTCTTATCCGTTTCTACTTCATCTTTGATGTTTTTAAGAGATGTACCGTCGGATGCCAATGCATAATTAATTCCTGCTGATGGCAATACGGACACAACATTTGTTGCTGCGTTTGTCTTTATGTTAATACTTGAAAATGTAAGAACTGCTGTTACTGCACACATTACAATCTTCACGTTCTTCTGTCTCAT
>CAYXCV010000308.1:0-1739 GCA_964463365.1 uncultured Kineothrix sp. | reverse complement strand
TAACATTGAAAGAAATCAGTAATATATTAGAAGTATCAGAATCGAGAATTTCACAACTGCATACTAGGGGGCTGCAGAAGATGAAAACAAAAATGGGAAACTATATTGGTATTTTAACTTAAGGTTAGGCATAGAGGGGTATGGCGATATGAATGGATATTTTCGGTTGGTTTGTGAAGAAGGGAAAACTAGTATACAAGTATTTCCGCCGGTGGAAGACGGAGAAGCAGTAACTATTAATGAAGTATTAGAGTATCTTTCCAATAGGAATGTCAATTATGATAGTCAGGCATTATATTCAATTATTGGCAAGAAAGAAGTGTATGATGTAGTTATCAATGTAACTACACGAATGGAAGAGAGGGAAGGATATAAACTAATCGTCAACACTGACAAGATGCAGGCAACCGTTCGTTTTTACGCACCTTCTGCTCAAGGGGAGCTAATGACTAAGTCAGAGTTTCTCAAAGATCTAGAACTTAAGAACATTAAATATGGAATAAAAGAAGACGTATTAGACAAATTTTTTGATAGCAGACGTTATTGTGAAAATATTGTCATAGCAGAAGGAACACCACCCAGGCATGGAACGGATGCCCACATAGAGTACTATTTTAATACGGATTTGAAAGCAAAACCTACATTAATGGATGATGGAAGTGTTGACTTTTTCAACTTAAATACATTAAATCATTGCCATAAAGGTGATGTTCTTGCCAAGTTGTATCCTGAAGATCGAGGAGATTACGGCATGAACATAATGGGGGAAAAAATAAAACCCCGTGAAGTAAAAAAGAAATATTTAAAAAAAGGTAAAAACATTTCAATATCTGATGATAAACTGACAATAAGTGCAGATGTAAATGGTCATGTCACATTAATTGATGATAAGGTAATCGTATCAGATGTTTTATATGTTGATAATATAGATAGTTCTACTGGAAACATTGATTATGAAGGAAGTGTGCAGGTAAGAGGCAATGTATGTGCAAACTTTTCATTAATAGCGAAAGGGAATATTGAAGTTCAGGGAATTGTAGAAGGGGCTCATCTACAGGCCGGCGGAGATATTATTCTTACCAGAGGCAATAATGGTATGGGACGCGGATCTTTAAATGCGGATGGTAATATTGTCGCTAAATTTATGGAAAATACAAAGGCAACAGCCGGTGGATATGTGACAGCAGAATCTATCTTGCATAGCACTGTGCAAGCTGGTTCAGAGATAACAGTTAGCGGCAGGCGTGGATTTATTACCGGTGGAAAGGTATGTGCAACAAATGTAATAACAGTAAAGACGCTTGGTTCTTCTATGGGAGCAGATACCATAGTAGAAGTAGGAGCAGACCCCAAAATTAAGTCACGTATGCAGGAATTGCAAAAGGAAATTGCTGATATTAACAAAGTAATTGTATCAGTACAGCCGATGCTTACATCTTCCCAGCAAAAGCTGGCAAAGGGAGTGAAGCTTTCACCCGATCAGATTAAGTATTTAAAATCCTTAATAGCACTTGATCAGCAGAAAAGAAAAGAAATTGAAGAAAAGACAGCGGAATTGGATGAGATTCAAGATTCTCTAAGCCATTTAACAGGAGCACAGATTATAGTAACCGGAACTGTATTTCCCGGTACCAAGATTTGTATCGGTGATGTATCTATGATAGTGCAGGGTGAAACTCAATATTGTAGATTTATTAAGGCCGATGGAGATGTTAAAATGACAGCACTTTAATTATGTA
>CAYXCV010000307.1:0-1748 GCA_964463365.1 uncultured Kineothrix sp. | reverse complement strand
AAGCCTCCCAGCGTCCCATTTTATTCAGCCAGCCGGGACCTACAAACATCATATTATAAGAATAGCCATTGTTATATTTCTCCAAATCTCTATACTGGTCTACGATATTAAATAAATAGGGATATTCCCATGTTTCCGTATCATAAATCATACCACGAAGCACATTCTGGGGATGAGTTCCGAAGTTGGAACCATTTCCGTCATAGCAGGCAATCAAATCTCTGGACAGATGGGGAATCGCTACAATTCCACTGTCTTCTGCTTCATTGGCTGCCGGTGCATGGGTATTTTGCTTGGAAGGTATCCATGGATTCCACGGGCCTCCATCCATAAAGGTATACCAGGAATTATTACAGGTATGATAAGCCTTCGGCCCTTCTTCCCAACAAGTAGCAATCGCACATTTAACGGTAGGATATTTTTCTTTTATGTAATTAGTCAAATCCGCGTCCATATAGTAGGAACCGGTAGACTCAGGATAGAAACCGAATCTTTCGTAGAACTTTCCGAATACATCATCTACGATGGACATCTTATCTTCCATGGAAAACATCCAGATACAGAAATCTTTTGTCTTATATTTCTCCCTGAACTCGGTACAAGGAAGTCCAAGTAAGGATAATGCAATCTCATCCCCGTACTCTTTATGATGCTCTTTTGCGATTTCCACCGCTTCATCATTAAATAAAGATGCGTATGTCATATGTATGGTTGTCTTTAATCCATATTTATGCGCCATATCCTGCTGGAGGCGGAAGATATCTAAGGATTCGGTAAGCAATGCTTCCCTTCCTATATCTTCTTCCTTCCCATGGCCGGTCACCTTTTCCGCATACTCCGGAACCATCTCCGGCCGATGGATAATATTTACTATAAAATCACTCATTTTATTAAGTGCTCCTTTCAACTATTTCACTGCTCCGGTAATACCCTCCGCGAAGCTCTTTTGTAATAAGAAGAATATAATGACTGTAGGAATCGTACAAAGAAGTACGCCAACCATCAGCATTCCATAGTCTGTAAAATAACCTTCCGTAAGGTTTGCAACCATCATAGGCATAGTGACACTTGTGTCATCAAGCATAATTACTTTCGGCCATAAATAGTTATTCCATGCATTCATAAATGTAATGGTCATCGCCGCCGCGTAAGTAGAGCGCATGGTTGGGATAAACATTTTAAAGAAAATTGCAATCTCGCTTAACCCATCAATTCTTGCTGCCTCTATGATGTCATGGGGAAACGATCTGGCACTCTGCCTAAACAGCATAATAAGGAACGGTGTTGATATGGTCGGTAAGATGAATCCCAAGGTTGAATTCAACAGTTTTGCAGAAGAAAACATCTGGAACAGGGGAATCATTGTAGCCGCAAAGGGTACCATCATAGCAAGTAAAATGATGGACATTGTAATGTCTTTCCCCTTATCATGGTAAATTTCAAATCCATAACCCGCCAAAGAACATATAACAAGTGATATCAAAGTCAAAACAATAGAATATTTAAAAGAGTTAAACATAGCGGTTCCGACTTTTTGTGTCATTAATAAATTCTTAAAATTTTCAATAAAATATGTACCGGGAAGCAAAGTTCCTCTGATGACATCTATGCTCTTATTTGTGGCGGATATTAACATCCAGTAAAGCGGAAACACAGAAAAAAGAGATACGATGGATAACACGGTATAAGACACTATTTTCTTACCTTTAGTCACGCTTATCACCTACTTTCATCTGCACAAACGCCAG
>CAYXCV010000306.1:0-1764 GCA_964463365.1 uncultured Kineothrix sp. | reverse complement strand
CGAGTCCCCTACGAGCTGCTGACTATTTAGAAATGAATAGCCCAACCCGAAAAAACTATAGGTAAATTTACCTATAGTTTTTTATAAATAGTTTTAAGCGTCCTATTTAATAAAAATGCTGCGTGAAATACCTTGCATTTCTAAGAGTAGGATGGTATAGTATTAAAGGAATATATATTACTGTTAACTGAAGTGGACTTGCGAGTCCACTTTTTTTGTGAATAGTTGCTATATAGAATAAGAAATAGGGAAAGGTGAAGGTGAGTAGATGTCCAAAAGGGAAATATATGAAAGCCGGACAGAAGAGCTGCTTAAGCCGATTGTAGAGAAGGCAGAAGTGGAAATTTATGATGTAGAATATGTAAAAGAAGGAAGTGACTTTTATCTTAGAGTATACATTGATAAACCAAGCGGAGTTAATATTAATGACTGCGAGATTGTAAGCCGGGCATTATCAGAGATAATGGACGAAAAAGATTTTATACAAGATGCATATATATTAGAAGTAAGCAGTCCGGGACTTGGCAGAGCCTTAAAAAAAGACAAACATTTAGAAAAAAGTCTTGGAGAAGATGTGGAAATAAAAACATATAAGCCTATAGACAAATGTAAAGAGTTTAACGGCATGTTAAAATCATATGATGATCATACAGTAACAATAATAAGTGATAATAAAGAACTGAGTTTTGCACGAAATGAAATTGCACAGATCAGATTAGCTTTTATTTTTTAATTAGGATTAGAGGAAAGGGAAAAAGAAAATGAACAAAGAACTAATGGAAGCATTGGATATTCTGGAGAAAGAAAAAGAAATCAGTAAAGAAACATTATTTGATGCTATTGAAAATTCATTGATAACAGCTTGTAAGAACCATTTCGGGAAGTCTGATAATATTAAAGTTGAAATTAATAGAGAGACTTGTGACTTTTTGTGCTATGCAGAAAAAGAAGTGGTAGAGGAAGTGGAAGATGACTGTATTGAAATTTCTTTAGAGGACGCGGTTAAAGTATCTAAAAAAGCGAAGGTCGGAGACATACTGAATGTAGAAGTGAAGTCCAAAGAATTCGGCCGTATTGCAACTCAGAATGCGAAAAATGTTATTTTGCAGAAAATCCGTGAAGAAGAAAGAAGTGTTATCTATAACCAGTATTATGAAAAAGAAAAAGATGTAGCAACAGGTATTGTTCAGCGTTATGTGGGCAAGAACATCAGCATTAATCTCGGAAAGGCTGATGGAATACTTAATGAAAGCGAACAGGTAAAAGGAGAAGCCTTTAAACCGACAGAGAGAATTAAAGTATACATCCTTGAAGTAAAGAATACACCCAAAGGACCAAGAATTCTGGTGAGCCGTACCCACCCGGAACTTGTGAAACGATTGTTTGAATCTGAAGTGACAGAGATTAAAGATGGTACAGTGGAAATTAAGAGCATTGCCAGAGAAGCCGGAAGCAGAACGAAACTTGCAGTATGGTCCCATAATCCCAATGTAGATGCGGTAGGTGCATGTGTAGGTATCAACGGAGCCAGAGTCAATGCTATCGTAGAAGAACTTAGGGGAGAAAAGATTGATATTATTAACTGGGATGAAAACCCAGGTAATCTAATTCAAAATGCTTTATCACCGGCTAAGATTGTTGCGGTATTTGCAGACCCAGATGAAAAAACAGCTAAAGTTGTCGTGCCTGATTATCAGCTATCACTTGCGATTGGTAAGGAAGGGCAGAATGCAAGGCTTGCAGCAAGATTGACAGGATACAAAA
>CAYXCV010000305.1:0-1764 GCA_964463365.1 uncultured Kineothrix sp. | reverse complement strand
TAGCACTCACCGATAAGGAGTGCTAACACCTTCTTACCATAAAATATCACTTACCTAATATAATGTCAACATATAACTTGAAAAAATTTTATAAAAAAAGTATGAACTAAAAACCGCATTAAGGGTTTTATGTTCATACTTAATATAATTTGCATATTGTTTGTATAATATTAAATGAAAAAGCTTCCTGTTACATCACCGTTAAATACATAGTAAGCAACACTCTCTTCCGGTTTCACATAAAGCTCAAGTGATTCATAAGCTTCATCACTTTTATGTAAATCGTACTTCCACACATCCGCTGCAATCTTTACAATATCTTCTACGGAATATGACTTTCCGGCAAACTGCAAGTTAATTACTTGCTTTCCTTCTGCTTTTTTCGCAGGTGCTTTTGCTGCCGGCTTTGCCGCAGGTTTAGCTGCTGCTTTTTTTACAGGTGCTTTCGCTGCCGGCTTTGCTGTCGTTTTAGCCGCAGGTGCTGCTTTTGCCGCTGCCGGCTTTGCTGCCGGTGCTTTTGCTGCTGGTGCCTTAGCTACTGGTGCTTTTGCTGCTGCCTTCTCATTGGTTTTCGCTGCTGGTTTAACTTCTACCTTTGCCTCTTCCTTTGTACTTACAGCTTTCTCCGGTGTCTTTACTGCAACAGTTGCGACCGGTCTTGCAACTACTTCTGCTTTTCCCGCAGGTTTTACAGCCGCTACTTTCTTAGTTTCTGCCATAGGTTAATCTCCTTTCACATGTGAGTCGTATTGAACTCTCAACTAGAAAACACTAAAATATTAGGTTTTTCATATCTCCTCCGTCAGCATGATTCATTATCATCTGATGTGTAAACAGTGTTAAAATAAACTAGTTTACGCTAGTAAGTTTATCGCAATTCCACTGTCTTGTCAACTCTTCTCAACTGTAAAAACATCCTTAGATGGCTGAATTTGTCACATTTTAAGCAATAAACATAAAATACGCCAAAACTAAAACACCAAGTACAATCCTATACCAACCAAATATTTTAAAATCATGCTTTTTAATGTATCCCATTAGGAAACGGATTACAATAACAGATACAATAAATGCAACCATCATTCCAACAGCCAGAATGGTCCATTCTCCGGTTGTAAAATCCAAACCAAACTTAAGTAATTTAAGAAGACTTGCACCAAACATAACAGGAATTGCCAAAAAGAATGTGAATTCCGCCGCTACAGTTCTGGACACGCCAATTAACAAGGCTCCTACTATGGTTGCTCCGGATCTGGAGGTTCCTGGAAAAACTCCTGCAATCAACTGCCACACACCAATGATGACGGCTGTTTGATAGGTAATTTGTGATAACTGAGTAATTCTGGGAGAACTGTTCTTATTCTTGTTTTCAACGACAATAAATAGAATACCAAAAAGAATAAGCATAATAGCTACACATGTATAGTTATAAAACCATGCATTAAACAGATCATCAAATAAAATACCAATTACTGCCGCCGGTACGCAGGCAACTGCAATTTTAAACCACAAATTAAATATATCTTTTTTTATAACAGGCTTATTCTTGAAATCAAAAGGAAATATTTTCTTCCAAAAAAGAAGAACCACAGCCATAATTGCCCCTATTTGTATTACTACTAAGAATATCTCCCAGAATTCCGGAGATACATCCAGCGTAACAAATTCATTCAATAAGATCATATGACCTGTACTGCTGATAGGAAGCCATTCTGTAATCCCTTCGACCAAACCAAAAAGTATTGCTTTTAATATTTCAATCAT
>CAYXCV010000304.1:0-1786 GCA_964463365.1 uncultured Kineothrix sp. | reverse complement strand
TTTGCAATTCTTCCCTGTTTTCCAATTACCTTGCCCATATCAGATTGAGCAACGTGAAGTTCTACAACAACATTTCTGCCTTCTGCCTTCTCAGTAACCACAACTTCATCCGGATTGTCAACAAGTGCCTTTGCAATTACTTCAACTAATTCCTTCATAGTCCACCTCCAAAAGCGGCCACTCTTATTTAGAAATACCAGCCAGCTTGAAAATCTTGTTAACAACTTCTGTGGGCTGAGCACCATTTGTCAACCATTTTTTAGCTAATTCTTCATTTACTTTGAAAGTACTTGGGTCTGTGCTTGGATCATATGTTCCAATTTCTTCAATAAATCTTCCATCTCTGGGAGATCTTGAATCTGCTACAATAATTCTATAGAAGGGAGCTTTCTTCTGACCCATTCTTCTTAATCTAATCTTAACTGCCATTTTTTTCACCTCCGGAAAATAATTTTTATATGTTAAAACGGAAATTTCATACCGCCGAACATACCTCGTCCTTTTTTACCACCCATCATACCGGGCATCTGTTTCATCATTTTTTGCGATTGATCAAACTGCTTAATAAATCGATTAACAATCGCCATATCAACACCTGCACCTCTTGCTATGCGACTTTTTCTGCTTAGATTCAAAAGTTTTGGGTTTTCTCTTTCAGCCGGTGTCATGCTTAAGACAATCGCTTCCATTCTTGCCAGCTGTTTATCATCTACCATAGATTCGATGTCGCCCATTTGCTTTCCCATACCTGGCATCATACCTAATATACTGGATAAACCGCCCATCTTCTTCATCTGTTTCATACTTTCTAAGTAATCGTTGAAGTCGAATTTGCCCTTTTTCATCCGGGCTGCCATTTCTTTTTCTTTATCCTCATCGATATCAATATTGGCTTGCACTTTATCAATCAACGAAAGCACATCACCCATGCCGAGTATACGACTAGCCATGCGGTCCGGATAGAATTGCTCCAAGTCGGATAGCTTCTCTCCCATACCCACAAAAAGTATAGGTTTGCCAGTGACAGCCTTTACGGAAAGAGCGGCTCCACCTCTGGTATCTCCGTCCATTTTGGATAACACAACGCCATCAATACCGACTTTCTCATCAAACTCTTTTGCTACATTTACAGCATCCTGTCCCGTCATTGCATCCACAACCAATAATGTTTGATGCACATCCACATTAGACTTTATTTCTTGCAGCTCTGTCATCATTTCTTCATCGATATGAAGACGTCCTGCGGTATCTAAAATAACCACATTATGACCGTTTTTCAGAGCATGCTCCATGGAGGCCTTCGCAATATCTACCGGCTTATGATGTTCTCCCATTGAAAAAACATCCACCTCTTGCTTTTCTCCATTTATCTGTAACTGCTTAATAGCTGCGGGTCGATATACATCACATGCTACAAGCAAGGTTTTCTTTCCCTTAAGTTTTAACTTTCCGGCTATTTTAGCAGTGGTGGTTGTTTTACCGGCTCCCTGAAGACCGCACATCATAATGACTGTGATGGACTTTCCGGGCTGCATTTGAATCTCGGTAGTTTCTGCTCCCATGAGTGAAACCATCTCTTCATTTACAATCTTAATTACCATCTGCCCGGGATTCAAACCGTTCATAACGTCCGTACCTATGGCACGTCCCTCTACTGCCTTTATAAATTGCTTTACTACTTTAAAATTAACATCTGCTTCCAACAAAGCCATTTTCACTTCTTTTAAGGCAGTTTTTACATCCTCTTCAGTCAAACGGCCCTTGCTTCTTAAGTTTTTAAATACAT
>CAYXCV010000303.1:0-1787 GCA_964463365.1 uncultured Kineothrix sp. | reverse complement strand
AGCTCACTCATCATAGAGCAGATATTAATAATTTTTCCATGTCCTTTTTTAATCATACTGGGGATTACTGCTTTTGCTACGATGAAAGGTGCATTTAAGTCCACATCAATTACCTGACGGAAATCTGCTGCCGACATATCACACATCGGGATACGTTTGATGATACCTGCATTATTTACAAGGATATCAATCACACCAACCTCTTTCTCGATCTGTGCTACCATAGCCTGTACCTGCTCTTCATTTGTAACATCACATACATAGCCATGAGCCTTGATTCCCAATTCTTCGTAAGCTGCGATTCCTTTATCCACCAATTCCTGCTTAATATCATTAAATACAATGGTTGCTCCTGCTTCTGCATAAGAAGATGCGATTGCAAAACCGATTCCGTAAGATGCTCCCGTTACTAATGCTACTTTTCCTTCCAGTGAAAATTTGTTCATAAGTCCGCTCATTTTATTTTCTCCTTTTCTTTACTTTTTCTACGTTTTTATAAGTTATATATTATCTCTTTACATTAAATCTTTCATTGCTACATCATCCATGTCATCAAAAGCCTGATTTTCTCCGACCATTCCCCATATAAAAGTATAAGCTCTGGAACCGCTTCCGGAATGGATGGACCAGCTGGGTGATATAACAGCTTCTTCATTCCTCATTACGATATGTCTGGTTTCATTGGGCTCTCCCATATAATGCATAACAAAAGCATCTTCCTTCATTTCAAAATAAAGATAAACCTCCATACGTCTGTCGTGGGTATGGCTAGGCATTGTATTCCATACACTTCCCGGTTCTAATTTTGTCATTCCCATAACAAGCTGGCAGCTTTCTACCTGTCCCGGTAAGATATATTTACAGATTACTCTGTGATTGGCATCTTCTAAAGTACCAAGCTCCACCTTATTCTCATCCTTTACAATAACCACTCCCTCTTCCGGTGTACCATTGGGTTTAATTAAAACTGTGGGATAAGTCTTGTGTGCCGGTGCACTATTGATATAAAACTTTGCCGGATTTAAGCTATCCTTACTCTCAAATATAATATCCTGTGCTCCCAATCCAATATACATTCCTTCTTTGAATGCCACATCGTATTTTCTGCCATCAATCGTAATAACTCCGGCTCCGCCTATATTTATAACTCCCATTTCTCTTCTCTGCAAGAAATAATCTGCACGCAGCTCATCTCCGGCTGTTAGTTTCAGTGCCTTTGATACCGGTGTCGCCGCTCCTGTAATAATGCGGTCAATATGACTGTATACAAGTTTAATCTCATCTGATGCAAAAAGTCCTTGAATTAAGAACTCTTCTCTTAATCTTTCCGTTGTATAATGCTTCACGTCTCTTGGTGAAGCTGCTGTTCTAAGTTCCATTTTTATAACCTTCCTTTCATAAAATCTTTATTTTTAATGTTACATTAATTTATCCACTGTAAATTTATCATATCATACTAATAATCCCAATTCTTGTTTTATGTTTTCATAAATCTTGCATATATTGAACATAAGGCTTATAATGTCTATGAAAGTGCTTACTTTACAGTAATTACTTGCAATTATATCATAAATTTTATCATAATATGGAGGAATCATGAAAGAATTTACATCTTGCAAAAAAGCAATTGAACATTGCATCACAAACAAGTATTTTGCCGTTGCCCATTTATATAATGATGATAAACCTATGGATATGCATATCCATGATTGCTATGAAATTTATTATTCCATTTCGGGCGGAAAGCAATTCCTAATAGATAACCGTTTTTATGATATTGAACCGGG
>CAYXCV010000302.1:0-1810 GCA_964463365.1 uncultured Kineothrix sp. | reverse complement strand
ATGAACGTTTTTATAGGGCAGATAAATCCCATTCCAGAGAAATCGGGGGAACAGGACTGGGGCTATCTATTGCCAGAAATGCAGTACTTATGCATAGAGGTTCTATCAAAGTAACAAGTGGTGAAGGTGAAGGAACTACTTTCACTGTTAAGATACCGTTAAACTATGTTGTGTCTTAGAGTATCAGAATCCCCTGCGGGGAAAGGAGCATGGAAATGATGATGAAAAAAAATATAATATTCCTATGTCTGACTTTCACTTTGCTTTTTGTTGTGGCTTGCGGCAAGACAGAACAGGTAGATAAAAGCAAGTTGTATGATATTTATAGAATAAATAAGGATGAGACTAAGATATCCTCAAGCACTTATGAGGTTAAAAATACAGAAAAAGAGGCGCTGATTGATGAAATGCTGGAGCAACTATCACAGACACCTGAAGAGCTTGACTATAAAGCACCGCTTTCAGGGAATTTTGAGCTTTTAAATTATTCATTGGAGGAGCAGCAGCTTATTCTAAGCTTTGATGAACATTACAAGGACATGCCCAGTACAACAGAAGTACTTATCCGCGCGGCTATAGTAAGAACAATGACCCAGATAGAGGGGATAGACTATGTTTCTTTTCTGATAAAAAACAACCCGCTGTCTGATGAAGCTGGTAATGTGGTAGGCATTATGTCTGCAGATATGTTCATTAATAATACCGGAACAGAGTTCAATTCTTATGAAAAAGTCACTCTTCGCCTATACTTTGCGAACAAAGAAGGTGATAAACTGATCGAGACAAACAGAAAACTGGTTTATAGTACTAACATATCTATGGAAAAGCTTGTGGTAGAACAATTAATTGGCGGACCTAGTGAAAAAGTAAAGGAAAAAGTATTTTCCACAATCAATCCCAACACTAAAATAATCAGTGTTACGGTAAAAGATGGAATCTGTTATGTGAATTTAAATGAGAATTTCTTAAATCAAAACTTGAAAGTGACTTCCGATGTCACCATATATTCTTTGACGAATTCTTTAGTGGAACTGCCCAATGTAAATAAGGTACAAATTGTAGTCAATGGAGATATGAATGTTATGTATAGGGAAAACATTAGCCTTGCAACTCCATTTGAAAGAAATCTGGATATTATTACCCAATTGGAATAACAAGTAATAAAGGGGGAGGAGAGTATGAAAAGACCCTTATGTCTGTTCTGTCTGACATTTGTGGTGATACTCGTTATATGTATGCAGCTGATACCAATGCCTGTTCCGGACTATAGCGGCTGGAACGGGCATGAGCTTGTCATAGAAGGTTCTGTATACCAAAAAGAGTATCGTGTGTTTCAAAATGATTATGGTTCTAAAAAAGTTCTTGTTGTTTATCTTAATTCAATTCAAATGAATCAATCAAATCAATCTATTCCATTTTCGGAAGAACATTTACAAAATATTATGTGCTATATGGAGACCGGATATGAGCCTGCCATTGGAAGCCGTGTGCGTGTCTTAGGTGAATTGCAGGGTTTCAAAGAGGCGACCAATCCCGGTGAGTTTGATATGAGGAAATATTATCATATTATGAAAATTGACTTCAAACTGAATAACGCAGTGCTTCAGGCAATAAGTCCTGATTATGATGTTTTTAAGGAATGGCTGTATCAGATAAGAAGCAAAATGGCAGCTATCTTAGATTACTGCTTTGATGAAAACAATGCTTCTATTATGAAAGCGATGGTATTGGGAGATAAAGGTAATCTTGATACAGATACAAAAAAACTCTATACCGATAGCGGAATCATCCATATATTGGCCATTTCAGG
>CAYXCV010000301.1:0-1823 GCA_964463365.1 uncultured Kineothrix sp. | reverse complement strand
TGTAGATTTATTAAGGCCGATGGAGATGTTAAAATGACAGCACTTTAATTATGTAAAAGGAGGTCATATCATATGTCAATTAGTCGAATAGAATTGCAAGGACAGATTACAAGGGCTCAAGATTATACTACAATTAAGCATAATGAAGATAATAAGGGAATCGTTGATCAGAATAACTTCCAAAGCCAATTTAATAAGGCAGTGGATAATCGTATGAGCCAAGTACATAAAGGTGAGAATACGGAAAAACAAAATAAGCGTTTTGATGCCAAGGAAAAAGGGGATGGACAATATTCCGGCGATGGTGGCAAAAATCGTAAAAAAGGAAACCAGATGGATGATAATTCCGATGGTAAAGTCACGATTAAAAATATAAACAGATTTGATATTAAAATCTAGGAGATTCAAATGATATGGGTGTAATGGAAATTTTACTTATCGTTATTGGCGGTATTATTGTAGTTCTAAGCTATGTTTTGCCAAATTATAAAGATAAATCGACAGAAGGCACAGTAGCAATTGATGAAGAACAGATTAAGGAATTAGTGGGAAAAGAGATTAACGATGCCAAAAGGCATATCAATGACATTGTTGATGAAACGGTTTCATATTCCATAGAAAAAACAGAGCGTGCAATGGAAAGACTGACGAATGAAAAAATGATGGCAGTCAATGAATATTCAGATTCTGTGCTTGGAGAAATCAATAAGAATCATAATGAAGTTATATTTTTATATGATATGTTAAATGATAAGCATAGTAATCTGGTTAGTACGGTAAGTGAAGCATCAAAAACAGCCAAAGAGATACAGCAGACGGTACATGAGGCAGAAATAACATCAAAAGATGAAGCCGAAACAATAGAGGAAACAAAAGAAGTAAAGAGGACAGAGGAAGTAGAAAAAACTTTAGATTTCATACCTATTACACCTCAAATTGTAGAGGTTAAAAAGAATTCAAAAAGTAAAAATAGTAAACATGCAGTTGAAGAAAAGGTATTGGAAAACGCTGCAAAGGATCATACGACAGAAGAGACCGAAGAAGAGAAAACAGGTAATAATAATACTAAAATCTTAGAGCTTCATAAGTTAGGTAAATCAAATATTTCAATTGCCAAAGAATTAGGTCTTGGAGTTGGAGAAGTGAAGTTAGTAATTGATTTATATAAACAAGTATAAATACAATGATTAATTAATAGGTAGGGGCAGTTATGAATTTGAAGTTTTTTTTAAGAGGGCTAGGTCTGGGCATTGTTTTGACAGCCATTATAATGACGGTTGCAGCAAGCGGCAGGAAAGCAACTCTTACGAATGATGAAATAAAAGCAAAAGCCAAAGAATTAGGCATGATTGAAGATAAAGTCCTTACAGATTATATGGCAGAAGTTAATCAAAAGGCGGATGAAGAAGAGACGATGCCGGAACAGGAAACGGTTCCAAAAGAGGAAGAGACTGAATTAGAAAGTAAGGAAGATGCAGCAGAAGATATAGAAGAGGAGCCTCCCGGTGACGCAGCATTAAATCAGGCAGATGATTTACAGTTAGAAGAGGGAATGACGAAAGAAAACGAAGAACCCACAATTTTTTCTGTAAAAAGAGGAGAATCACCCTATAGTATATCTGTACGTTTGCAGGAAAATGGTCTTATTACCTCCGCAGATGACTTTGATACTTTTTTATTAAATAATGGATATGATCGAAGGATTGTTGCTGCAGAGTATAAAATACCGGTAGACGCAGACGAGGAAACAATCGCAAAAATAATAACTGGTCAAAAAATAGAGTAATTAAAAAATAAAATGTTTTATTTTTAACAAAACCCCT
>CAYXCV010000300.1:0-1832 GCA_964463365.1 uncultured Kineothrix sp. | reverse complement strand
GAGTACACTCTGAAGAATCCAAGCTTACCTACGAATGGGTCTGCCATTATCTTAAACGCTAAAGCTGAGAACGGTTCATCATCAGAAGAATGTCTTTCAATTTCATTGCCTTCCAAATCAGTTCCTTTAATTGATTCGATATCTGTTGGTGCAGGCATAAAATCAATTACAGCATCAAGAAGTTTCTGGATACCTTTATTTCTATAAGCTGTACCGCAGCATACAGGAATTGCTTTACATTCACAAGTTCCTTTTCTTAAAGCTGCTTTCAGCTGTTCTGTGGTCGGCTCTTCGCCTTCCAAGTACATCATCATCAAATCATCATCTAATTCGCTGATTTTTTCGATAAGCTCTGCACGATAAAGCTCTGCATCATCCTGCATATCCTCTGGGATATCTGTAACAGAAATGTCTTCGCCTTTTTCATCGTTATAGATATAAGCTTTCATTTCGAATAAATCGATGATTCCTTTAAAATTATCTTCCTTACCTATCGGTATTTCAACACAGATTGTATTTTTACCAAGTCTTGTTCTAATCTGGTCTACTGCACCGTAGAAGTTTGCACCTAAAATGTCCATCTTATTAATGAATGCCATTCTTGGTACATTGTATGTGTCAGCCTGACGCCATACGGTTTCAGATTGAGGTTCAACCCCACCCTTTGCACAAAATACGCCGATAGCGCCATCAAGTACACGGAGCGAACGCTCAACTTCAACCGTAAAGTCAACGTGTCCTGGTGTGTCAATAATATTAATACGATGTTCCAATGCTCCCTCTTGGGGTTTGGCTTCATGCTGATGAGTCCAGTGACAAGTTGTTGCGGCTGATGTTATTGTAATACCTCTTTCCTGCTCCTGTTCCATCCAGTCCATGGTAGCAGTACCTTCGTGAGTATCACCAAGTTTATAATTCACACCGGTATAAAATAAGATACGCTCACTGAGGGTTGTTTTACCCGCATCAATATGAGCCATGATACCGATATTTCTGGTTCTCTCTAATGGATATTCTCTTCCAGCCAAGGGTTATTCCTCCTTTAGAATCTATAATGCGCAAATGCCTTATTGGCTTCTGCCATCTTATGCATATCTTCTTTTCTCTTAACAGATGCTCCGGTACTATTAGAAGCATCAAGAATTTCATTCGCTAATCTATCTTGCATTGTCTTCTCGCCTCTTTTACGAGAATACATTACTAACCAGCGAAGTGCTAAAGTCTGACGTCTCTCCGGTCTTACTTCAATCGGCACCTGATAAGTAGCACCACCAATACGTCTTGCCTTAACTTCAAGAACAGGCATGATATTGTTCATAGCCTCTTCGAAAACTTCAACTGCCGGCTTTCCAGCTTTTTCTTCTACTTTTGCAAACGCTCCATATACGATTTTCTGTGCAACACCTTTCTTACCATCTAACATTATGTTATTGATAAGCTTAGTAACAACCTTATTATCGTATAAAGGATCTGCTAATACATCTCTTTTTTGAATATGTCCTTTACGTGGCACGGTTCTTCCCTCCTTATTAGTTCCATTTAACTAGAATTCTATTAAACGGATTGATAATTCAACGGTACTCACATGTGTATGCTTTACTCTAAAGTAAGGCAACATAGATACACCGCCATATGGCAGCGTAAGCAGTCAACTACTGCTACTAATGTGTTTCGTGCGGTTTTCCATAATTATTTCTATTAAATCTATATATTATACAGAATTCCAACACAAATTAGTTCCTTTTGTGGTACTAATCAAAGACCAAATCTCAGTCTTTAATTATTTTGCAGCCTTAGGTCTCTTTGCTCCATATTTGGAACGAGCCTGTCTT
>CAYXCV010000299.1:0-1834 GCA_964463365.1 uncultured Kineothrix sp. | reverse complement strand
TGTAAGTTTGCCAATGTCATATAGAAAACCACATTTAATTAAAATATCTGTGTCTGTTTCAGAAAGATTAAGCCATTCAGCAAAAACACTGGCAATTAAAGCAGAGTTAAGACAATGTGCATGAGTCATATCATCTTCACTGGGAAGCATATTGTACAAATAATCAAGTAATAGTTCTCCGGTTTCCGCACGGGAACGGATTTTTTGATATATCCTCATAAGCTGGCTGATATGAAAAGGGATGTTATTGGTGACATAGCTTATCATCAGTCCTTTATATGCCGGAAGATATTCGTTATAAACAGATTCGAACTCTTTAAATTTCTTACTTAACCGGACTTTTTCAAAGTGTGTTGTTGCATAGTCAATATCTTCTTTAATCGTAACGCTCATAATAGAATGTCTGGCTAGTTTTTTAATATGACCTTCATCAAGTATGGTATCAGCCGGAATCAAAAGTTCATTTTTATAATTATAAACATTTTCTCCAAGTTCCATACCAGGTTTTAAAGTAATACTGGCAATATTAATCATAAGAAATCCCCCTCCCAAGGATGTGATAACATGTTATCTCATAACATGTTTATATACTATATTAAGTATAGTTTATTCATATAATAAGTCAATGTTTTTTGGTCTAAAATATATTTAGTATTAAAAGAAAGTGTGCTATAATACATTAGGCATCGTCTTAATTACAAAATCAATCGATAGGTGTATAACAAACATGAAGTTTTATAAAAACCTTTATATTGGCGAGACTATAAAGAAACCGAATAAAGTGAAATGGAAGCTGCGCTCTAACGTTGGGCAGATGAATGTTTATGTCATCGTTCTTGCGAAAGGGAAGGATCAGCTGGAAATATACCATTGTGCTTTTTTACATCAGAAATATTATAGAAAACATCCACCGTATATTATTGGAATATGTGGCGGATATGATGAGGCGGTTGAGATGATTATTAGAATTGTTCAGGCGGCATTAGATGAAACGGGTAATCCTGACATCAAAGAATATTTATTTTCCGCAGAGAATGATAAGAGGTAAGTATGCTGCAGATATTAGCACTGATATTAAAAATAATAGGAATTGCCCTGGCAGCTATTTTAGGAATTGTTCTTTTGGCTACTTTGTTGATTCTGTTTGTTCCGGTTAGATATCATGTAAAAGGGGATGGAAAATTAGGAAAAGAAGACCCTTTATATGTCAATATTAAGGTGAGATGGCTGCTTCGTATCGTGAGTCTTTCTTTTATATACCCGGAAGCCGCTTATCTTAGGGTTCGTATTTTCGGCATTACTATTTTTAATTCATCAAAACGTAGAAAAGATAAGGAAAATAAGAATAAGACAGAAGAAGCAATCATCACAGAAAGTAAAAGTAATGAAAATGTAAATGACTCTATTACCAAAACGGAAAATACGGAGTCAGAGGATTATGTAAAGATACCGGTTCCTGAAGATAAAGAAGAGTTAGGAAGTAAAAAGACAGAACCAAAAGAAACAATTTTAGACAAAATACTTAAAATCTTTAAAAAGATTCTGGATATATTCAAAAATATTAAGTACACAATTCTTACGATTTATGATAAAATCAAAGGGATTATAGAAAATATTGGATATTATTTGGAAGTATTACGAAGTGATACATTTAAAAATGCTTTTCATGTGTCGCAAAAACAGTTGCATCGTATCATTAAAAATATACGTCCACAAAAATGTGATATAAGATTAGCACTGGGCACCGGTGATCCGGCAAGTACAGGACAAATACTAGCGCTTTATGGAATGATGTATCCGTTTATAGGGAATAATGTTTTTATAGATGCGGATT
>CAYXCV010000298.1:0-1841 GCA_964463365.1 uncultured Kineothrix sp. | reverse complement strand
CTGTTGCTTTCGGCATTTCTGGTTTTCATCTAACCAGAAATGCCGATTTTTAGATGCTATGCATTGTAATTTTTACAAATAACAGCTATAATTTTAAGAATATATATTTTAAGACACAATTAGTAGCAACATGGAGGAGAGTATGAAAAAAGGAATCAGAAATTTAATTATTGTTTTAGTAGCACTTGTAGCAGCATTTATATATTATTATGTAACCCTACCTGCAATTAATATCCATTCTTCCGGATTTTGGTTTTTCATTATTATGATAATTGTTGCGGTTATGGCAATATATGCCGTTCGAATGCTAATCAAGGGATATGTCAAATCAGAGGTGGTTAGCAAGTTTGATTTCAAGCTAAATGATGACTTAATTAAAAGTAAGCCCTTAAAGGCTTTGGGACTTTTATTGCTTCTTGTCATCGTCATCTATGGTATCGGTACAATTTTGTCTTCACCCATCGTGAATGCCAATAAGTATCAGGCACTTTTAACCATTCAGAAAAGGGAGTTTACGGAAGATATTAAGCAAGTTGATTATCATACCATTCCCCTCTTGGATAAAGATTCATCTGCACTTCTTGGAAACCGCAAAATGGGAAGTATGGTAGATATGGTATCCCAATTTGAGGTGGCAAATGATTATACACAGATTAATTATCAGGACAAGCCGGTACGCGTGACTCCGCTGGTATATGCAAGCCCTATTAAATGGATCACCAATCAGAAAGAAGGAATACCGGCATATATTTTGATTGATATGACAACCCAGGACACAGAGTGTGTAAAGCTAAGTGAAGAAATCAAATACTCTAAATCAGAGTATTTTAATAGAAATTTATATAGACATCTGCGTTTTAATTATCCAACCTATATTTTTGACGACCAGATTTTCTTTGAAGTGGATGATGAGGGGGTTCCATACTGGGTATGTCCGGTGAAAAAATTTAACATAGGATTATTTGGCGGTCAGACAGTGGGAAGAGTTGTACTATGTAATGCAATAACCGGAGAGTTTGTGGATTACGCAGTGGAGGATGTGCCCCAGTGGATAGATAAAGTATATTCCGCAGAGCTTCTTATGGATTTATATGATTATTCGGGAATACTTAAACATGGATACTGGAATTCGGTGTTAGGACAAAAAGATTGTCTGCAGTCAACCAATGGTTATAATTATATTGCTCTGGAAGATGACGTATGGGTTTATACAGGGGTAACAAGTGTTAACGGGGATCAGTCTAATGTAGGCTTTGTATTGATGAACCAGCGTACGATGGAAACGAGATATTATGAAGTAGAAGGAGCTATCGAAGACTCCGCAATGTCATCAGCGGAAGGACAGGTTCAGAACTTGGGATATCAGGCGACATTCCCTCTGCTTCTGAATATATCAGATGAACCGACTTATTTTATGGCACTGAAAGATGCAGCGGGTCTCGTGAAAAAATATGCAATGGTTAATGTTGAAAAGTATCAATGGGTAGCGATCGGGGATACGGTACAGGAGTGTGAGCGGAACTATACGGAGCTCTTAAGTACCAATGGAATCGTAGCAGAGAATATAGAATTATATAAAGAAATTTCAGGAAAGATTAAGACAATATCCCCAATCGTTCTGGAAGGCACCACTCACTATTATCTCTGTCTGGAAAATAATGAAGATATCTTTGATTTGGATATGTCAGATACTAATCTGATTTCCATTGTAAAGTATCAGGCAGGAGACAATGTAAAGTTTAAATATCAGGAAGGATATGGAATACACGTAGTCAAAGAAATACAATAAAAAATGACGGAATAAGATGCCTAAAACCTTGACACAATGTAGGAAAAAGTAT
>CAYXCV010000297.1:0-1860 GCA_964463365.1 uncultured Kineothrix sp. | reverse complement strand
GGTATAATATGAGTAAAGAAAGAGATAAACAAGCAAAGGAGGATGAAGTTATGAATTTAATGGCAATTAGAAAGATAGATAAGACAAATATATCTGGTTTAACCTCGGATAAGAAGAAATTATTAAAGAGCCTTCAGGGAATAGCAACATCTCCTATTGATTTTAACAAGATAAGGGATAAAGAAAAGTATGGAGAAGATAGACTTCAGTAACCCAACCTTTGATGGCTTTTCTGATGGAGAAGATATACTTGTTGATGCTGGTGTTTTATTAGCATATCTAAATAACTATGATGCTTGGAGTAATGTAGTTAATGAACTGTTTAATAAACATATTTTACAGGAAAGCTCTGACAAAACATTATTTTTATATATAAATCCTTGTGTTTTAAATGAGATAATGCATTTAACTAGAAATAATCAAAGTATTATTACGTATTTAAAAAAACATAAAGGGGAGTCATTGTCAGCTGCTGAAATAGAAAATGTCGAAAAGAAAACAGTAAATGCGCTTCAGGTATTAATTAAAAATGATATCTTAATTCCTTTAGATGCTAATAAGGATACATATCTAAGGCAGATGATTACGTATAAAGAGTTAGGTAGTGCAGATTCATTTAATGCAAGTTTAGCTAATGATTATGGGATTAGTTTTTTGACAGTGGATAATAAATTAGTTAGAAATATTCAAGATAATATATTCAATTTTCCCAATATAGATAAGGTATATTATGCCCCACCGGAAAACAAAGTTATTAGACCTCTGATTTAATAATCAGAGGTTTTTATAATACTGGCAAAATATTGTTTAGAAATTCTATTAGTATATTATTAAGCAGGAGATTACCTATATTTCACAATTTTAGAAAAAATTAAATATTATTAATTCATAGTTTTGTAGAAAGTACTCGAATTATGTGATACGCTAGTAATCGTATTATTAGTTTACTTTGTAGAGAAAGGGTTTAAAATGATAAGAAGATTAAGAAAGTCGGCAGCATTGGTTATTTGCCTTTGTATGTTATTTAATACGACGGTTCAGGCGAGGGAGCTTTCATCAAATAGGATGGATTATTCTGCAGTATTTGATGCAGGATATTATTACAATGCATATCCTGATGTGCAGAGGGCAGTGGGAAATGATTCTGGTAAGCTATTGGAGCATTTTCTGGCATCGGGAATGAAAGAAGGACGTATAGCAAGAGCAGATTTTGATGTACATGCTTATATGAAGAATAATATTGATCTGCTACCGGTTTTAGGAATAAAAGACTTTAGTCCCTACTATAATCATTTCATAGAGACAGGAAAGGCAGAGGGGCGTATCGCAAAGAATCTGAACCCGTCTGATAATATCAATGAAATTGGATCTTTTTCGACTAAATATAATACCGAAGAAGAAAGGGCAGTGAATGTGGAACTTGCGTCAGAGAGAATCAATGGAATGGTGATTCAACCGGGCAATACCTTTTCCTTTAGTAATTCGATCTTATCCAGAACATTGGATAATGGTTATGTGGTGGCGCCGTCTATTGCAAGCGGAAGATTGGTGACCAGTGTTGGCGGTGGAATATGCCAGGTATCTTCTACGTTATATGTGGCAATGATGCTTTCCGCCTTACCGGCAACGGAAAGATATTCCCACTCTTTGGCAGTAGATTATGTGCCAACGGGATTGGACTCAGCCATTGTTGAAGGGGTAAAGGATTTAAAGTTTAAAAACATAAAAGATTATCCCATATGCATTTATTCAACAACAAAGGATGGAATCCTAACAATCAGTATCTGCAAGGCAGCGTTGAGTTGAAAATAGTAGTTGACAAATAAAGAAGTTCTATGTAAAATAATTAATGTTGATGTG
>CAYXCV010000296.1:0-1868 GCA_964463365.1 uncultured Kineothrix sp. | reverse complement strand
GCTGCGGTGCGCCTGTCGGAGCAATGACACAGCCCAACGTAGCCGCGCCGATAGCACCGCCGGTTTCACCGCCGACCGTTGAAGCGGAAACTCCGATTGTGCCTGAACCTGAGTCACAGCCGATTCCTATACCCTGTACACATGAGTACAAGCATTTTACATGTATGAAGTGCGGAGAAAAGGCTCCAAAGTCGCAGCTTGTGTCACAAGGGACTCGCAAGCAAAATCAATATACTTATGAGGACTATGCCGCAGAGACAGCCGAGGAAGCAAAGTATTTTCTGGAGCAGACGTCCATTGCCAAACCGAATTACTATGTCATGGTTCACACGCCGGAAGGCGAATGGGGCAGGGACAAAGACGGTATTTTCCTCTCACGGCTTTGCAATTTCCAACACGATTTATCACTGCGGCAATGCGACGCGATAACGGCGCTTATTCCCGAACGACTGCTGGATATGCAATTTGCCGCAAACAAAGTAACCGATAATTATATACTGTCCGTAACCTGCGGAAAATGTGGCTTTACCTGGCTTGATGGCGTTGGATACAGAACGAAAACCATTGTAAAATGCCCGGAGTGCGGGCAGTATAACCTTGCAGACACGAATCATATCCATTTCAATAACTTATAAGAAGGAAGGTGTGAACATGGGAGATGTAACAAAGGATGATAATTTCCGGCAATGCCCAAGGTGTAGATACCAAAACACAGTTGATAACGCATTTTGTTACAACTGCGGTTATTCGCTTACCGCGCCGTTAGCGGAAGCTCCCATCCAAGAGAAAAAGTGGAGGAAAGGTCCGATTATTGCGGCGTCGTCCGTACTATTTGTTCTTTTGGTGGCTGCGGTTATGTTAATAGGGCTGCCCGCCATCCGCGAATCGCAGTTGGCCGAACGCTATGCTGCCGCCATTGCCTTATTGGAAAAAGAAGACTATGCTGCTGCCGAGCAAGAGTTTCTGTCACTGGAAGATTATGAGGATGCTCCACAGCAGGCCGCTATCAGCCGTGATTATCTGGACTATCAGGACGCAGTTGCATTGATGGAATCAAATGATTTTGAAGGTGCGATGGAGGGATTTGAAGTTTTGGGTACCTTTGAGGATTCGACAGTGTTGGCAGAAGAGTGCCGGAACAACATAAACTATGCTACCACCCTTGCCTTGATGGAATCCGGGCAGTACGAGGATGCCTATACGGAATTTTACGCTTTGGGTTCCTTTGAGGATTCGACACTGTTGGCGGAGGAATGTCTGGACATCATAGATTATGAGATAGCCGAGGAATCTTTTAATGCCGGACGTTATTACGACGCATGGAAAGAATTTTCAGCACTGGGAGATTATCAGGACTCCGCTGCGCGTGCTGAAAATTGCCGCCAGCCCTACCCGGAAAACGGAGAGTCTTACCACAGCGAGGATTTCAGCGGTGGAACCACACTCACTATCTCCACCGACAGCGGCCCAATGCCTACATATATTAAAGTGTATACTGACAGCGATGAACTGGTGTCCTGCGTGTTCCTGCATACCAGTGCTGCCGTCGACATCAAGCTGCCATCAGGCACATACCGCTTCAAAACCGCTACGGGAGAATACTGGTACGGCGAGGAGCAGTTATTTGGCGACGAGGGCTATTACCAAAGCCTTCTGTTCGACGGGAATAACGATACGGTTTACATTGACGTGGGATTTGGTCCTTACGAGCTGACGCTGGGCGGCGTTGTGGACGGCAACGTAGGTACCCAAGGAATTGATCCGGATGATATGTGACATCGGCATTGAAGCTTTAAATTTGTAAATACCCCCTCTGTTGCTTTCGGCATTTCTGGTTTTCATCTAACCAGAAATGCCGATTTTTAGAT
>CAYXCV010000295.1:0-1877 GCA_964463365.1 uncultured Kineothrix sp. | reverse complement strand
GTTTAGAAGAAGACATGCCGGAAGTAACTACTTTCTTGAAGAATTTCAAGTTAAGTGACGGGCAGCTAGGTGAACTGATGGGGGCGATTGAAGATTCAGATAAAGAACCGATGGAAGTAGCTAGAACTTGGATGAATGAGAATGAAGAGCTGATAAACAGCTGGATTAAATAGTATTTATTAAAAGGGGATGTCGCAAAATGACTAAAATTTAGTCAAGGAGCGGCATCTCTCTTTTTGTGTTGATAAAATCAGATAGAAATTCCGTTCTTGTGGATTTCTATCTGATTTAGGCGTACATTATCAAAGACTTGGAGTACGTTAGCTTTTTAGGCTGTTTTCACTTCAAATAAATGGCTCTTTGTTCGTTCTTGTTGTATCTTTGCATGTAATTTATTGATGTTATAACCAAAACATAACAGAAGAATCTCTAGTTTTACTTTGGTTTTTCCTTTTAAGAGAAATCTTTGGAAGTCATAGTCACTTTTTAAAACGCCAAAGGCTCCTTCTACTTGGATGGAGCGGTTCATCCGATATTTGATTCCCGTTTCACTGGTGATGTTTTCATAGGATTTCTGACGTTTTTTTATGAATTCTTTGGACACGTAAAGGCGCTTATTCCCTTTGGCTTTGGTACAGCGTTCTTTATGAGGACATCCGCTGCAGTCTGCACATTCATATACCGTCACTTCGGATTCGTATCCGTTTTTGCTTGTCTGCTTTTTTACATAGATTGGTGTCAATTCTTTTCCATTGTGACAGAGATAGGTGTCTTTTTCGGGATCATAGTCCATGTTCTCACGCTTGCTGATATCTTTCTTAAACTTACGTTTCTTCTGTTTTTCATAGCTTTGTGGTTTGATATAGGAGTCCTGTTTGTTTCCTTCTAAGAAGCGGTAGGCTTCTTCGCTTTCGTAACCGGCATCGGCAGTCACGCTGGGGTATCGTATCCCCAGTTTTGCTTCCAGGTTCTTGAGGAAGGGAATCAGGGTCCATACGTCGTTACGGTCTTGAAAGATGTCTGCAGATACGATGTATTCGCTATCGACGCCAATCTGTACGTTGTATCCCGGTTTCAGCTGGGCGTTTCGCATGTGATCCTCTTTCATATGCATGAATGTGGCATCCACATCGGTCTTGGAATAGCTGTTTCTTCCTTCAAAACGGGAATGATGCAGGTCATACAAGATCTGTCGGTCTAAGAAGCGCCGGAAGAGTTCATGATATCTTTGATGTATGCTTTTTCGTTTTCCCCGTCCATGGACAAACAGAATGTTATGTTCTGTGCAGTAAGCATCCAAAAAGGAGAATACCGCTTTTAGATCCGTGGTGCGGCTCTCTTTATGAATGGCAAAATCTTTGATATAGTCTTGATTGAGGAGCATAAGCGCCTGCTGGATTCTGTCAAACATTTTTTCTTCCCATTTTCCAACGGATTTACGCCAGACAAAGGTGTATTTGTTGGCACAGGCCTCCAGTTTGGTTCCGTCAATAAATATGGTTTCTTTTAACAGCTCATCCCTTTGTGCCAGACGGCGTACCATCTGATAGAACAGGTCTTCACAGGCATCGACCAGGAATCCGGTGCGGAAGCGGGCGATGGTGCTGTGGTCAGGAGCTTTCTGACCGGCAAGGAGCCACATGAAATTAATATCCCGCTGACAGGATTTCTCAATTTTTCTGGTGGAGTAAATGTTCTGGGAATAGGCATAGGTCAGAATCTGAAACATGGTCTTAGGGTCTACTGCCGGATTTCTGCCTTTGGCAGAGTAAGCCTGGTATAGCTTCGTGTAATCTAAATCCTCCAATTCGTGGCTCAGCAGTCGGACAGAATCATCATTCGGAATCAAACCTTCCAAACTTAATGGCAAAACCAGT
>CAYXCV010000294.1:0-1884 GCA_964463365.1 uncultured Kineothrix sp. | reverse complement strand
TGTTGATTGTCAAGGAAATCTGAACACTTTTTTCTGTTTTTTACAGATAGAAATGAACAGTTTAGAATTCCTTGATTTTTTATTGCCATATTTATTTTCACATTTAGAATTGGACACTTTTAATAGAGTTCCAGCTGGTACCCAGCAGCCTGCAATGCAGTTTTGTTGATTCTCCAGGTTCGATCATATGAATTACTCTGGATAAATCTTGAATATTCCAGGAATCGTTCTTTTACCATTTCCTGAACAATAGAATCAAACTGTATTTCAGTTGCCTTTTCGGATGGTTTCATCTTTTTGCCTACTGATTTTTTAGGGGCGTCAACACATAATTCATCCAATTCCATAAATGGTGTTTCCGTAGATTTGCGGAATAAATCACTGTCGGAATCATAAATGTATAATTGATTTGCTTTCAACCGTCTTAGGACATAATAAGCATCTGTTACACCATATGTAGATTTAATGAATTTTATTGCTGATGCTTTACCCTGAGTATTGTAGATATCGATAACCTTTAAATCCTCTACTTTTTTTCGTGCCAATTTTCTCATCTCCTTTGGTTGTTATTTTTCTATGTAAACACCAGTGGTGGTATTTTCGCTTTATGGAGCTGGTATCGATGCATCTCACCGATACCAGTTGTTTTTATAATGTTACACTTGTTTCATCAATTCCGTCTCTTAATCGCCTGAGCATTTGTGAATGTTCATCCGATTCCATTGGATCTACACCATCGTATGCAAGCTTAATATATGTCTGATAGCATTCATTATCGTAATAGCGACGTGCCAGGTTATCATAAATATCACTTTTTAAGTTCTGCGCATCAATGGGAGCAAGATGCTTTAGTAAAGCCTGGCGCCATCTGACCATTTCTTCCTCGAGAGTTAAAATATCTTTCACCAGTGAATCTATCAGCATGTAACAGTCTGCAATATCCTGACAGGGCTCTGTGCAGTAATAAGATTCATCATGGTCTTCGTTATTTTCTAAATCTGTTGCTATAGTATCAGAATCACTACATTCATTCTGAAATGATAATTCTTCCTGTATTAAGATTTCATCTAAAAAGCTGTTATTTGTTTTATTCTGCATTTATTTGCTCCTTCTTCATTATGTAATCATTTCCTTTGACACGGAAGCTGTCACCAGTTATATTTATAACATGGTAGTGATGCATCAGCCGGTCAAGAATAGCGGTTGCTGCAAGCTGTCCGGTAAATACTTCGTCCCATCTTCCAAATGGAAGGTTGGTCGTGATAATGAGGGAGCTTTTTTCGTATCGTTGGCGGATAATCTGAAAAAATATGCTCTCTCTTTCTCTGTCCATTTTTAAATATGACAGCTCATCAATAATCAGAAGTTCTATTTTGGACAGTTTCTTTAATTCCTGCTTCAGAATTCCTTTTTCCATGGATTCATAAAGATCATCCATCAATTCCTTTGCATTGCAGAAGAGTACTTTTTTTCCGGCTTTACAGGCATTTACACCGATTCCTGTTGCAATCATACTTTTCCCAACACCTGGGGGTCCAATAATAATGATATTTTCAGCACCATCCATAAAGGAAAGCGTTCCAAGATCTTTAATGTACTGATAATTCATGGATGGGTTAAATTCGTATTCAATGTCGTCGAGACTCTTAATATAATCGAAGCCTGCTTTGAGCAGTAGTCTGTCTGATAATCGTTCCTTTCTTCCTTGTACTTCATGTGAAAGCAGACGATACATGAAACTCAAATACCCTTCTTTTGTCTCAACAGCCTCTGCAATGATATCCTCATAGTTCTCGCGAATATCTGAAAGCTTTAGTTTTCGGCACATTTCTTCAATTTCCGTTTTTGATACCTTAGTTGTATTCTTACTCATAAGTTTACATT
>CAYXCV010000293.1:0-1911 GCA_964463365.1 uncultured Kineothrix sp. | reverse complement strand
ATGTAGAGGAACCGGGGTTGACTCAGGATATGTATGGCGAACTTACAAAGGTAATGCAGGCAGTAATCACAGATGAAAATGCGGATGTAACTGCATTGATGCAGAAGGCAAATGAAAATTATCAGATTTTATTAGATCAGGATGCTGAATAACTTAAGTATCTGTTTATTCTTTGAAGTATTAAAATAATAAATATGCGGCCGCTGAAATAATGTATAACAATGTATCAGCGGTCGCAGTACTGCCAAATGAGAGAAACAAGGGGGTATGTGGTAATGAATAAAAGCAAATGGAAGAAAAGCGATGCAATCGGATGGTTAGTTATGCTGCCAACACTTGCTTTGTTTGCTTTTTATGTATGGGAGCCGTTGATTGTAAATGTTAATTTATCTCTGCATACGGCACAGGGCTATACCATAAAAGAATATATAGGCTTGGAAAATTACATAAGGGTAATCAATAATCCTACGTTTGTGCAAGCACTTTCCAATACCGTAACTTATACCTTGTGGTCTTTGGTCATTGGCTTTCTTGTTCCCATCATACTGGCAATATTAATTACAGAGACCGTTCATTGGAGAGGCCTATTCAGAACGGGTGTATATTTTCCCAATATTGTTCCCGGTCTGGCAACCGTATGGATATGGAGTTATTTCTTCAAACCGGGAAACACCGGAGTATTAAATATATTGTTATCTAAGATAGGGGTAGAGCCACAGCTTTGGCTCACCAATGCCAGATGGACCATACCTTTGATTGTAGTAGCCCTGACCTGGAGAGGTGCCGGTTCTACAGCTTTGATTTATATGGCGAATATAAGCGGAATCAGCGCAGATTTGTATGAGGCATCTACCATAGACGGCGCCGGTATCTTTCAGCGAATACGGCATATTACCATTCCGAGTCTTACGGGAATTGCGAAAACCATGCTGATCTTACAAATCATATCTGTGTTCCAGGTATTATATGAGCCTATGGTAATGACTAATGGCGGTCCCAACGGGGCAAGTATTTCATTAATGATGATGATGTATCAATATGCGTTCAGAGATTTTAATTATCCGGCAGCCGCAGCACTATCTGTTATGATTTGCATTATTTTGATTATACTAAGCGGGTTGTACATGAAATTATCCAAGGGTGAAAAAGAGTAGGGAGATTAGCATATGGTTAAAACCAGATTACAGAAAAGACCTAAGGGCTTTTTTGGAAAATATAGCGAAAAGAAAGATGGTTCTATCAGAGGATACGATATTCATTCCACTAAAGTTAAATGCTTAAGCATAATTATTATGCTGTTATGTCTGCTTATCGTAGTGGTGTGTGTGTTTCCTGTGGTATGGGTGTTTCTTGCCAGCTTTAAAGACATTAAGGAATTTACCAGAAATGTGACTATTTTTCCCGAGCATTTTGATTTTTCGAGAATCATACAAAGCTGGAAGACGTTAAAGTTTACAAAATATTATATCAACTCCTTTATCTCCGTGTCGGGCAGCGTAATTTGTGCCGTTATTTTTAATGGTCTTTTGGCATATGCCTTTGGTGTGCTAAAACCTAAGGGATATAAGGTTATGTATGGTCTTGTTATGTGGAGTCTGCTGATTCCATCGACCACTTGTATTGTTTCGGTATTCCGCAACATTAATTTAATCGGGCTGAATAAAAGTTTCTTACCTTTATGGCTGGCTTTTGGAGCCAATGCATTTTATGTAGTCTTATTTAAGAATTTTTTTGAGGAAATACCGAAGGAACTATTGGAAGCGGCGAAGCTAGATGGAGCCGGTGTTTTACATGTTTTTACCAAGATGATTCTTCCGTTATCAAAACCGATTATCATGGTGGTGGTTATATTCTCAATTACGGCAGCGTGGTCTGATTTCCTGCTTCCGTACCTGGTGCTTAACGGTTCTG
>CAYXCV010000292.1:0-1927 GCA_964463365.1 uncultured Kineothrix sp. | reverse complement strand
CTGCCGGAGAATATTGTAGAAGGAACAAAGCTGCATTATGAAATGCTGCAGTATGAAATTATTGAAAATATGATTATAAAATAAATCATTAGACAACTGATGGTTACAGATTTGATGAGATTGACACAATTTTAGAATTAGCTGAAACACCATTGGATATTATCCCGATTCAAGGAACTACAATACATATTTTTGATGCCAAAGATAAAGTTTCAGCTAATACTTTTATATGGTATGATAAATAAAATAATTGATATAAAAGATACACTGATAATTGGAATAATTCCAGATACCAATACAGGTGAAGATTATGAGAAAAGAGAAAAAAGAAGAGGCAGATAATTTCATAAAGCTATTAGAAGAAGCTCATGACGGAATTAGAACATCCGTCGAGAAGAACAAGCTTCCGAACACATTAGGACTATTAGAGGATTGTCAGGAAGGAGCAATTGCCCTTGGAACTATGATTGAACAGTCAGAGGGAGAGGGGCTTCCTATCATATCTTTGCTGGAACAATACTGTGAATTAATCTATCAAATATATGAGAGCATAATTCAAAACGAAGAAGTAAAGGCAAATCAAATCTATGCGCAGTTGAATCAGCTGTTAGTTAAAATAGTTAACAGATTTGAAAATGATATAACTGTCAGAAAAGAAGTTGTTTTTCTCCCCTATAAAGCGTCTATGTGGGATGCATTAGAAAGTATATGGAAAAAGGCAGATGGAGATCCGGAGTATGACGTATACGTTATACCTATTCCGTATTTTGATAAAGATCCTGACGGAAGCTTTAGAGAGGAACATTATGAAGCAGATCAGATGCCAGACTATGTGCCAATTACAAGCTATGAGGAATACAATTTTGCAGAAAGACATCCAGATGAAATATATATTCATAACCCATATGATGAGCGTAACTTTGTGACAAGTGTGCATCCGTTTTTTTATTCTAAGAACTTAAAACAATATACGGACAAACTAATTTATATACCATACTTCGTATTGGGTGAAATAGACCCATGGAATAAAGCGGCTGTGGAGGGCATGGAACATTTTGTAACAGTGCCCGCGGTTATTAACGCCGATGTTGTCATTGTCCAGTCTGAGAATATGAAGCAATGTTATGTGCAAAGTATGGTGAATTTAGCAGGAGAACATACAAGACATATTTGGGAGAATAAAATATTGGGATTGGGATCACCTAAGTTTGATAAGGTACAGAACACCACGAAGGATGATGTGCAGATTCCGGAAGTCTGGAAGAGACTGATGATAAAGCCAGATGGAAGCTATAAGAAAGTAATTCTTTATAACACCAGTGTCTCTGGATTGTTGGAACATGGTGAAAAGATGTTGGATAAGATGCAAAGTGTATTTGAGACTTTTAAAGAGCTTACTAACGATGTGGTATTGCTATGGAGACCGCATCCACTGATTAAGGCTACAACTAAAAGTATGAGACCAAATTTGTGGATGGATTATGAAAAAATAGTTGACCAGTATAAAACCGAAGCATGGGGGATATATGATGATTCGGCGGAACTGAATAGAGCAATTGCTTTAAGTGACGGATATTATGGTGACCCGAGTAGTCTGGTGCAGCTATGCCAGAAGGTAAAGATGCCGGTGATGATTCAGAATGTAGAAATATTAAATTATTATTAAAAACCGATTTAAATGATGCTTTAGATAAAAATAATACTTCTGATTATGAATTTATTGAATTGAATATTTCGAGTTAAGTCCATTAACCATATAGTAATACTATTAAGGTTTTCTATGAAATCATAGGAAACCTTAAATAATTTCACAACATAAAATATCTATTTCACAACATTTTCATACCATAACCTTATAAAAAATCCGATATAATTAAAATAAGAAGCAAAGGAAGTGAAAAGATGCAGATAGCCATATGCGATGATG
>CAYXCV010000291.1:0-1928 GCA_964463365.1 uncultured Kineothrix sp. | reverse complement strand
CAGATGATACGTGCAGAGAATCAAGATAACAGATTAAAGATGAGGAGCCGCGAAAAGATGTTATATGGAACAGAGATAAATCATGAGGTAGATGAATTACCCCTATATATGAAAGGGTATTATAGTGGCAGGACTGAAAAAGAACTAAATACTATTGATAATAGTAAAGAGAAAATCAACTCTTTTTCCTTTTCCTCCTTTAAACTACGTCTTGTATTAGCTGTCATTCTTTTTGCAGGCTTCTTAATGCTGGATGCCGGATATGGAAGTATTCCGGGGTTTACCACAAAGCAGCTTCACGAGGAAATCAATAAAGATTTTGATAATGGTTTGGAGTCAATAGTATTTGATTTTGAGCATAATTTCCCTTATACTCTATTTAATGGTGATAAATGAAAGATAACAGATAGGAGAATTATGAATAAACTTGCATTAAAAGATGAAATATTGCTGCGAATAGAAAAGCCGGCACGTTATATCGGAAACGAAGTAAACGCAGTAGTAAAAGACAAAGATTCTGTAGATATCCGCGTCGCGATGTGCTTTCCTGATGTATACGAAATAGGCATGTCACATCTCGGAATACAGATTTTATATGATATGTTTAATCAATTTGATGATATTTGGTGTGAAAGGGTTTATTCTCCCTGGGTTGATTTGGACAAAATTATGAGGGAGGAACACATCCCTCTTTTTGCGTTAGAATCTCAAGAACCAATTAAGGATATGGATTTTCTTGCAATTACAATACAGTATGAAATGTGCTACACCAATATTTTACAAGTATTGGACTTATCACAGATTCCGCTGAAAGCAAAAGACAGAGACTGGGGGGTACCCATTGTGATTGGAGGCGGTCCTTGTACTTATAATCCGGAACCCATTGCAGAGTTTTTTGATATGTTTTATATCGGGGAGGGCGAAACCAGATATCGGGAACTTATGGATTTGTATAAGGAGTCTAGGAGACAAGGCGACAGCCGCAAGGAGTTCTTAAGGAAAGCAGCCAAGCTTCCGGGAATTTATGTACCTATGTTTTATAAGGTATCCTATAAAAAGGATGGTACCATTCTGGCTATGGAGCCACAGGATGGAGATATTCCAAAAACCATCACAAAAGAAATGGTTATGGATGTGTCGGAAACATATTACCCCAAGAAACCGGTGGTTCCCTTTATAAAGGTAACCCAGGACAGAGTCGTATTGGAAATCCAGCGTGGTTGTATTAGGGGATGCCGTTTTTGTCAGGCCGGACAACTTTACAGACCGGTACGGGAAAGAAAGGTTGACATTTTAAAGGAATACGCCATAGAAATGCTTAAAAGTACCGGGCATGAAGAAATATCCTTAAGCTCCTTAAGCTCCAGTGATTATTCAGACTTACCGGAGCTGATTGATTTTCTGATTAAGGATTGCAGTGAGAAAAAAATAAATATTTCTTTGCCATCTCTTCGTATTGATGCCTTTTCCTTGGATGTGATGAAGAAAGTTCAGGATGTGAGAAAGAGCAGTCTCACGTTTGCTCCGGAGGCCGGTAGCCAAAGGCTGCGTGATGTCATTAACAAGGGGTTGACTGAGGAAGTCATTGTTAATGGAGCAACCTTGGCGTTTGAAGGAGGCTGGACAAGGGTCAAGCTTTATTTTATGCTGGGACTTCCAACGGAAACAGAAGAAGATATCAAAGGTATCGGGGATTTGTCTAATAAAATCGCAGCAGCCTTCTATGAGGTGGTTCCTAAGGAAAACAGAAAAAACGGAAGAGTACAAATCGTGTCAAGTGCTTCCTTTTTTATACCCAAGCCATTTACTCCATTCCAATGGGCTATCATGAGTACGAAAGAGGAATTTTTGGATAAGGCATATATGGCCAGAAATTCTATCAAAGAGCAGTTAAACCAAAAAAGTATTAAGTTTAATTGGCATGAAGC
>CAYXCV010000290.1:0-1932 GCA_964463365.1 uncultured Kineothrix sp. | reverse complement strand
AAGAGAAGGATGTGGAGATAATGGCAAAACCTGCAAAACAAAAGCGCAAGACAGTGGAATACAGCAGATATGGTTATTTCTTTATTGCACCATTTTTCATTGTATTCGCAATATTTCAATTATGGCCGTTGATTTATACAATTGGTTTGGCTTTTTGTGAAAATTATACGGATACAATGTTTAACGTTGAGGTTGGTCCGACATTTAACGGCTTCGCCAATCTAAAAGATGTATTAGTTGCTAAGGATGGTACCTTATTCGATACGTTTACTTTCCGGGCATTGTGGAACACAATTATTATGTGGTTGATGAATTTTATACCGCAGATACTTTTGGCTCTTATTCTTGCAGTGTGGTTTACTGATACACGTGTGAAGATGAAAGCACAGGGAGCTTATAAAGTAATGACATTTATGCCCAATATTATTACAGCAGCTACAATATCGGTACTGTTTTACAGCTTATTCAATGATCCTAACGGTCCGGTGAATCAGCTCCTTATGTACTTAGGGGTGATAGAACAGCCTTTCCGGTTTTTCAGAGATAAGTGGGCAACAAGGTCAATTATATCTTTTATTAACTTCTGGATGTGGTATGGAAATACTATGATTGTATTAACGGCAGGTGTTCTTGGCATCAGTCCTTCCTTGTTTGAAGCTGCCAGAGTAGACGGAGCCAGCAGTTTTGATATATTTAAAAGGATAACATTGCCGTTACTTAGACCTATTTTGTTATTTACACTGGTGAATTCAGCCATCGGTGGTCTGCAGATGTTCGATATTCCTAAGCTTCTTACAACTAGCGGATTAGGTGATCCGGATTTTACAACAAGAACGATTACCATGTATATGAGGGAGCTGGCATTTACAGGTGCAAGACAGATGGGTAAGGCATCAGCAGCTTCGGTAGTATTATTTGTTGTTACCTTGTTTTTCAGTTTGCTGTTATTCTATATTATGCGTGATAAAGACGCCATAAGAGAAAAGAAACAGTTTAAGGCAGTAGCGAAAGAACTGGCGAGAAGGGAGGCAAGATAATATGGGAGCAAATAAGCAAAATGGGCAACCAAAAGACGGAGCTCATGCCAAAGTGTTAGGAGCATCTATATTTAGAAACTGTGTTTGTATATTTCTTTGTTTCTTAAGCTTAATCCCGTTTTGGATAATGATTGTAAATGCGACAAGAGCAAGTGTGGATATTCAATCGTCATTTTCGCTCATTCCCTCTACTAAACTTTTTGAAAACTATCAAAAATTACTATCGAAAACGAATGAAAATGTACCGTTATACCGTTATATGGTAAATAGTTTTGTGATAGCGGGATTTTCAACTATATTAACGGTATATTTTTCAACAGCCACTGCATACGGAGTTACAGTATATAAATTTAAGGGAAACCATTTTGCCTGGTCGTTTATTATGGCAATTATGATGATTCCGGTTCAGGTTTCTTCTATTGGATTCTTCCGTTTTATGTATAGCCTTGGTCTGAGTAATAATTATATACCGCTTATTATTCCGGCAATAGCAGCCCCGTCAACCGTATTTTTTATGAGGCAGTATATGATTAGTGCATTGCCTCTAGAAATTATTGATGCTGCAAGAATTGATGGCTCCAATGAGTTTAGGACATTTAATACGATTGCGGTTCCTCTTATGAAACCGGCGGTAGCAACGCAAGCAATCTTTGCTTTTATCGCATCATGGAATAATTTCTATACGCCATCAATGATCCTGTCATCACAAAAATTATATACACTTCCTATGTTCGTACAGTTGATGAGAGGAGAACGTTTCCGATCAGACTATGGTATTATTTATGCGGGCTTGATTGTTACAATCCTACCAATATTTATTGTATACTTCTGCTTATCGAAATATATTATTGCAGGTGTTGCACTTGGAGGAGTAAAAGAATAAAAGTTTATAAAA
>CAYXCV010000289.1:0-1941 GCA_964463365.1 uncultured Kineothrix sp. | reverse complement strand
ATGAGAATATGACAACGGAAAGCCATGTTTATAAGTTTATGATTAATTTATATATGATTGTCACCCAGAAAGTATCTCCATATAGAAACTGACAAAGCTTTTAATAAAATCATGCTAAAACGCTGATTTTTACCGTGTTTTCTGGTATAATAAGGGTAACGATTTCATACCAGAGAGGACGATAAAATGGCATTCAAAGCAAATGATTTTCAGCAGATAACACTAAATAGTTCACTTTTTAACTTAACACAGCGTGAGCATAAAATAATACAGAAAACTTGGGCTGAATCTTTTCACAATGATGTTTTTCCTAACATTAATGAAGATAGGTTTTCAGTATTATACAGTACCAATTCTGCAACTAGACCAGCTAATCCCATCAACATTGTTTTTGGCTTGTTATTAATCAAGGAAATGTTTTCTTCTGCTGACAGTGAAGCTTTTGAATCAATGCTTTATGATGTTCGCTATCAGTATGCCCTCCATACCGATAGTTTTGAAGAACAGCCTGTTTCTAAAAATACCCTTTCAAATTTCAGATGCCTCCTTTATGATTACCAAGAAAAAACTGGAATCGATCTTGTTTACGAGGAAATTACTGCACTTGGTGATAAATTCGTTAATCTTTCGAATATGTCAAACCGCACATTACGTATGGACTCTACCATGATTAGTTCATCCTGCCGTCGTCTGACCAGATTGGAAATTGTGTTCAATTGTTTGGAACGACTGATTAAGAAAATCAACCTTATTGCACCGCATATACTGAATGAACGCTTCAAAGTTTATCTTGAGAAGGGACATCGAAACAATACTATCTACCATTGCCAAGAGCAGAGCATTGACCAGAAGATGACAACGCTCATCTATGACGCTGTAAATCTAAAGGAACTCTGTAAGAATATCAACTGCATAGAAATTGAAGATGAATATCAGCTATTTATCCGTATGTTTGATGACCAGACAAAAACAGTCGACAATAACGTGGCGGCAAAGGATAATAAGGAAATCCTTCCAACAAGTCTTCAAAACCCTACCGATCCAGATGCGACCTTCCGCAATAAATCAGGGAAGCGAAACACTGGTTATACAGGAAACATAGCCGAAACATTTGAAGAAGGAAAAGTATTCATCACCGATTATGACTTGCAGCCAAATATATATAGCGACCAACAGTTTGCAAAAGATGTCCTGAATTCCATGGAAGAACAGGAAGAGGAAAAAAGCATTATCATAGATGGTGGATATTATTCCTATAATAATAACAAACTTGCAGAAAGTATTCATGTTGAGCTCGTACCGACCGCATTAGTCGGGAGGAGCATCGGAAAAGACAACTATCTTGGTTTTGATATAGATGAATACAACAAAGTAGTGAAACAATGTCCGGCAGGAAATGCACCTATTAGTACTGAATTTAAAGAGGGTACTTATAGAGCACGATTTGATAAAAAGTCATGTGATTGCTGTCCCTTCCAAAACGAATGTCCAGTAAAGAAGCAGAAAAAATCAAATCTTATGGAGGTTAAAGAAACAACACTCCATACTCAACGGCAAGCAAAAAAGATGACCGAAGGTGAATACAAAAAAATAGCAAATCAACGAGCGGGAATAGAGGGTACAAATTCCGCATTGAAACGTAGCTATGGACTAAACCATATGCCTGTAAGGGGACGAGTGCGCGTAAAAATATGGTTTGGTTTAAAACTGGGAGCATTAAACTGTAAACGACTAGCAAATATATAAGAAATTAAGATAAAAGAAGGCAATACATACATCAATTATCTTAAAACATAAATACTAGGTTACTCGAAAAGTCAAAATCCAAAAATATCATATAAAATAGATAGAGGTAGAATTCAAAAAGGTACTTTCTGGGTGATAATCATATATTATAATAAAGATTTTAAATAAACCCAATTTAGGGAGATTAATATTATG
>CAYXCV010000288.1:0-1963 GCA_964463365.1 uncultured Kineothrix sp. | reverse complement strand
TCTATTATTTCATCACATCTCATAGGCACTCTTCCTCATTCTTCATATAGAATAATGCTAAGTCAATATCCTTTATTTGGTCTGATATTTCCTGCTTCCTAAGAACGTGTCTTTCATCACTGTCGCATAGATTTTCTAAGATTCTTTCGCAAATTCTATGTTCTCTTTGAAGATAGCTATATAGTACTTTATGTTTCCTGCCAAGAAGGACCGGACCGTATTTATCTTCTATATGATGCCAATTATCCGGATGCAATATCTCCGTTTGATCCGTATAATTTACGTCATCATCTACTTTGCTCTCTTTTACTGATAAGCATACCTTTATGATAGGATAATATTTGCCATCTTCAAAAATCATATTCTCATCCGATATCAAATATCCCTTTTCCCGCAGATATTCCCTTACGCTCTGAATCTCAGATTGGGGCTGTAGTATCATTTCTTTCATAAAACGAATCTTATCGCTGCCCGCTTCCAATATCTGCCTAATCAGCCTGCCACCCATTCCGGCACAAATAAGTGTATCAGCCTCTTTAGCATCAAGCGCTGTTACCCCATCAGACAGACGTGTCTCTATGTAGTCTGACAAACCATACGTATCAATATGTTCTCTGGCTGCCATCAGTGGGCCTTTGTTCACATCCATTGCAATCACTCGATCCGTGATACCCTTCATCACAAGATAAATAGATACAAATCCATGATCACATCCTACATCACATACCCGATAGCCCTTTGACACCATAGCTGTTACAGCCATCAATCTATTTGATAATACAATATCTTTGCTCATCATACTAATCCAAATTAATCCAAGTAATCTTTTAACTTACGGCTTCTGCTTGGATGACGCAATTTGCGGAGCGCTTTGGCCTCTATCTGGCGGATACGCTCACGGGTAACATTGAATTCTTTTCCCACTTCTTCCAACGTTCTTGCACGTCCGTCATCCAGACCAAAACGAAGGCGCAGTACTTTTTGTTCTCTTTCTGTTAAGGTTCCAAGTACCTCCACCAATTGTTCCTTAAGCAACGTAAAAGCCGCTGCATCCGCAGGTACCGGCACATTGTCATCCTGAATAAAATCTCCTAGATGGCTATCTTCTTCTTCACCGATCGGTGTCTCCAAAGATACCGGTTCCTGTGAAATCTTAAGTATTTCTCTCACTCGTTCTACCGGCATATTCATCTCTTCGCCTATTTCCTCAGGAGATGGTTCTCTTCCCAGTTCCTGCAATAATTGTCTGCTTACACGAATCAATTTATTAATCGTCTCCACCATATGAACAGGAATACGAATGGTTCTTGCCTGATCCGCAATGGCTCTTGTAATTGCCTGACGAATCCACCAAGTTGCATAAGTGGAGAATTTATAACCTTTCCTATAGTCAAATTTTTCTACAGCCTTAATAAGACCTAAGTTGCCCTCCTGAATCAAGTCAAGAAAAAGCATACCACGGCCTACATACCTTTTAGCAATACTAACAACCAGACGCAAGTTTGCCTCTGCAAGGCGTTTTTTCGCCTCTTCATCTCCAAGCTCCATTAATTTAGCGAGTTCGATTTCTTCTTCCGCACTAAGAAGCGGTACTTTACCGATTTCTTTCAGATACATCCTGACAGGATCTTCAATACTAATACCATCCGGTACCGATAAATCGATTTTCTCTACATCAACTTCATCTTCTTCCTCAAGAATAACCTCTTCATCATCCACATCATCTTCTTCTGTTATCCGAAGAACATCAATGCCATTCTGTTCCATCATTTCCAATATTTTGTCAAACTGATCCTCCTCTAACGCCATGTCAGTAAAAAAATCATTAATCTCCTGATATTCCAGAACATTCTTTTTCTTTTTAGCAATAATTAACAGCTCTTTTACACGCTCGTCAAACTTTGCTTGTGTGTTTTCATCCATTTTTGGGTTCCATCCTTCCTAATGTAGTCATAGTATTATC
>CAYXCV010000287.1:0-1985 GCA_964463365.1 uncultured Kineothrix sp. | reverse complement strand
CTTTATCCGAAAGGATGAATGATGTTCTTTTTTATTATATAGGGCAGTATGTCCTATATAATAAAAATGCTCAGCGAATATTCGCATTTGCGCAAAGCTTCCCAAGAGAAAGGATATTACAAATGGAATTACATCAAGAAAATAAGATGGGAACCATGCCCATCAATAAACTACTAGTTTCAATGTCATTACCAATTATGATTTCTATGCTGGTTCAGGCCTTATATAATATTGTTGACAGTATATTTGTTGCTATGATAAGTGAGAATGCTCTGACAGCCGTATCTCTTGCCTTTCCGATACAAAGCCTTATGATTGCTGTAGCAGCCGGTACCGGAGTAGGTATCAATGCTTTGTTATCCAAATCTTTAGGAGAGAAGAATTTTGAAAAGGCCAATAAGGTAGCAGCAAATGGCGTATTCCTTGCTGTTATTTCTTATATCATTTTTGTTGTTATTGGATTAGCAGTAACAGTTCCTTTTTACCACAGTCAGACAACAGACCCAGAAATCCTTGAATATGGAAAACAATACTTGATTATCGTATGTGTGGCATCCTGTGGTATTTTTACACAGATTACGTTTGAAAGGCTGTTACAGTCAACAGGAAAAACCATCTACACTATGATTACACAGGGAACCGGCGCAATTATAAACATCATATTAGACCCGATTCTTATTTTTGGTTTATTCGGATTGCCTAAGATGGGTGTGGCAGGTGCAGCACTGGCAACTGTAATCGGACAAATTATAGCGGCAGTTCTTTCGATTATTATCAATCACAAAGTGAATAATGAGGTTAAACTGCAGTTAAAAGGGTTCCGGCCCAGCAGGGAGATTATCAGTCACATATATATAGTAGGAATTCCTTCCATTATCATGCAGGCAATAGGTTCTGTAATGACATATGGTATGAATCTGATACTCATTTCCTTTACACCTACGGCAACAGCAGTTTTTGGTGTGTATTATAAGATACAGAGCTTTATTTTCATGCCTGTATTCGGATTAAATAATGGTATGGTTCCTATCATTGCATATAATTACGGTGCCGGTAAGAAGGAGCGTCTGATAAAGACGATTAAGCTCAGTATTGCTTATGCGATGGTGCTGATGGTTATAGGGTTCCTTGTTTTCCAGACGTTCCCCCGGGTATTGTTTGGGTGGTTCAACGCATCTGAAATGATGCTTGCAATCGGCGTGCCGGCTCTGCGCATTATTAGTATCAGTTTCTTATTGGCTGGATTTTGTATTATATGTGGATCGGTATTTCAGGCACTTGGAAATGGAGTATACAGTATGTGCATATCAATAGCCAGACAATTGGTAGTGCTCCTTCCTGCGGCTTATATGCTTGCTAAACTGGGAAATGTGAATTATGTATGGTGGTCATACCCCATAGCTGAAGTAGTGTCTTTGGTATTGTCTGCATTTTTCCTATTTAAGATATACCATAATATTATTAAACATATCGGTGAGGAAGATAATAGTGAATCTATGGAAACTCAAGCCGATTATGTATTGACAGAAAAACAGTGAAATGATAAGATAGCTTACGTGAGAAAAATATCTGCTTTAAATATTAAAGCAGATAGATAAGCGGATATGGCGGAATTGGCAGACGCGCCAGATTTAGGTTCTGGTGGGAGACCGTGCAGGTTCAAGTCCTGTTATCCGCATTGAATCATGATAATACGAACCCTGTTCCAATAGGGGACGGTTTCGGGTTTGTAGTGTATCTTGATTGAACAAAACGGCGATATCAGTAATGATATCGCTGTTTTGTTATGCTTATTTCTTATCTGTGCTTTCTTTCTGGCTTTTCTGCCATTCTTCAAATACCACTTTAAAACGTCAAAAAGAAGGAATTGAAGCGGCAAAAAGGAGAGGGAAATATCTTGGCGGACTTCAAATTGAATATCCAGACAATTGGGAAGAAATTTACTCCCAATAGCAGCAGGACATTATAACAGCACGTCGAGCCAT
>CAYXCV010000286.1:0-2032 GCA_964463365.1 uncultured Kineothrix sp. | reverse complement strand
AGAAACTGGATGCGGTAGAGTATCATCGCAGTTCGGAAATTGGTGTTGCAGCGTCCGATCTTATTTTATTGCTTGGAAAACAGCAGGATATAGAAGATGATTTTAGTTATGATTCTTCTAAAATAGAAGCATTTTTTGTGCCCAAAGGAACGGTTTATGAAATGTATGCCACAACCCTTCACTACGCACCATGCAGTGTGGATGGTAAGGTATTCCGTAATGTAGTCATTCTGCCCGTAGGAACCAATACGGAGTTAGAGGTATGTGACCAGGTACAAGCAGAGGATAAGTTATTAACAGCCAAGAACAAGTGGCTGATCGGCCATGAAGAGGCCGGTATAAAAGGTGCATGGAATGGTATTAGAGGTGAAAATGTAACTATATAAATATATCAAATGAAATTATGGAGGATGAAAGTATGTTTGATAATTTACCAAAAGTAAAAGTAGGTATTGTAGCAGTAAGCCGTGACTGTTTTCCTGAAAGCTTGTCTGTGGAAAGAAGACAAGCATTAGTAAAAGCTTACGAAGACAAGTATGGCAAGGAAGATATTTATGAATGTCCTATCTGTATCGTTGAAAGTGAGATTCATATGGTTCAGGCACTGGAGGATGTTAAAAAGGCAGGATGTAATGCTCTCGTAGTATATCTTGGAAACTTCGGTCCGGAAATTTCAGAAACACTGCTTGCAAAACATTTTGACGGTCCAGCAATGTATGTAGCTGCGGCAGAAGAGTCCGGTGACAGCTTAATTGGCGGCAGAGGTGATGCTTACTGCGGTATGCTCAATGCAAGCTACAACCTAAAGCTTCGTAATGTAAGAGCTTATATTCCGGAATACCCTGTTGGAAATGCGCAGGATTGCGCAGACATGATCAACGAGTTCGTTCCGATTGCAAGAGGTATCATTGGCTTATCAGACTTAAAGATTATTTCTTTTGGTCCAAGACCACTTAATTTCCTTGCATGTAACGCACCGATTAAACAGCTTTATAATCTTGGCGTTGAAATAGAAGAAAACTCAGAGTTGGATTTATTTGAAGCTTACCATAACCATGATAATGACCCGAGAATTGCTGATGTAGTAAAAGATATGGAAGAAGAACTGGGCGAAGGAAACCAGAAGCCTGAGATTCTTCCTAAATTGGCACAGTATGAGCTGACTCTTTTAGACTGGATTGAAGAACACAAAGGTTACAGAAAATATGTTGCCATTGCAGGAAAGTGCTGGCCTGCATTCCAGACTCAGTTTGGTTTTGTTCCCTGCTATGTAAACAGCCGTTTGACAGGAAGAGGAATTCCGGTATCCTGTGAAGTGGATATTTACGGTGCACTCAGTGAATTTATCGGTACATGTGTAAGTGACGATGCAGTGACTCTTCTTGATATCAATAATACCGTACCTGCTGATTTGTACGAAGAGAGCATTAAAGGCAAGTTTGACTATACATTGAATGATACTTTTATGGGATTCCACTGTGGAAACACAACCTCCAAAAAGTTATCATCCTGTGCAATGAAATACCAAATGATTATGGCAAGAAATCTTCCGGAAGAAGTAACTCAGGGTACTTTAGAAGGGGATATTCTACCCGGCGATATTACATTCTATCGTCTGCAGAGTACCGCAGATTCTAAGCTTCGTGCTTATATTGCGCAGGGAGAAGTGCTTCCCGTTGCTACCAAATCCTTTGGTGGTATCGGTATCTTTGCAATACCGGAAATGGGACGTTTCTATCGCCACGTATTGATTGAAGGAAACTATCCTCATCATGGTGCGGTAGCATTTGGACATTACGGCAAGGCATTATACGAAATCTTTAAATACATTGGTGTTCCTGTGGAAGAGATTGGATACAATCAACCTAAGGGTGATAGATATCCGACAGAGAATCCTTTCGCATAAGGACGGTCCTATCAGATAAAATAGGAGGTTAAACATGTTTTATATTGGTGTTGATTTAGGAACATCTGCTGTCAAGCTTTTGCTGATGGCAGCAGATGGGAAAATAGAAAAGATTGTTTCCAAAGA
>CAYXCV010000285.1:0-2039 GCA_964463365.1 uncultured Kineothrix sp. | reverse complement strand
TGATTTGTTGTGAATAAAGTATCAAAAGCAATTATTTTGTCATGTTCTTTTTTATCCATAGGAATCCCTTATCCCCTTATAATTATAAAATCTTATGTATACAACCGTGAAAATATGCTTATTACTAAGATTCGTGCCTAGTATCTGCCTAAACAAGAGAAAATAGGCTCATAAGAGCCTATTTCCAAGATGTGAATTAAAAAATGGGCTTTAGCAGAAAGAATTTCCGCCGCAGCAGCAAAGAAGAAGGATAATCCAGATGATACTTCCGCCATTTCCACAGTCAGAGCCGCCGCCGAATATGCCGTTTCCATTACCACATCCACAGCCACTATTATTATTGTTGCCGCCGCAGATACAAAGCAGAAGAATGATCCAAATTATAGAATTGCAGCCATTGTTATTATTGCTGCATCCACAACTATCATTTCCACCACAGCCACATCCCGTTGCTGTTAAATCACTCATAATTTTGCCTCCAAAAATTTTTTATTTATGCTTTATACTATGAGACATAGCTTGTTTTTGTTTCCTATTATTAAAAATTATTTTTTTATTGGTAAAAAAAATATTTATACATTATATGGACAAAATACTTGAATATATTTCTAGGTATAGTAGAATATAATATATATGTTTATTTATTATTAATGAAAAATACATAAATTTAAGATATAATGTGGTGCTTTATGTACTGCATTAACAAAAGGAGAAAAGTATGGCTGCGCAGAATCGGATGGTTGCGGGAAGACAGTTTCGCACAAAAACTGATTATGAGGCTGCTCTGAGGGATCAGAAGAAAATAGAAATCATCAAATCCAAAGTAAATTTGCAAAATCCCATAGAAGTACTACATTTATATGAAGAGATGCAAACGGGAACATATCGGTTTGAAACTATGGTAGGCAATGACTTTGATGATGAGATATATGATTTGGCTGAAAAGTACAAGAGCCAGGGTGAGAATGAAAAAGGTAATAGTCAGCAGAAAAAAAACAGGAGTCAGAAAAAAAGGCACAAAGCAATCAAAGGCAGTGGAAATGTTTCACTGGAGGATTTTGACGATGAAATGAAGAGCGAAATCGTCTTACAACTAAAGGTAAGGGATAAACGCAGAAAATGGATAGTAGCATTATGTTCCTTAGGTGCTGCGGCTTGCTTTATATATTTCGGAATCTATTATTTTTATTCAGAAAGAACAAGTGCCGATTATGAGCGGCTTGCCAAATTAAAAAACAGCGAAGTATTGTCTCCCATCCGGGAAGAGAAGAAGATTGTCGTGCGTGGCGAAGAAGAGATTATTGAACTGCCGGATGTCCTAAAGGATTACCAAACTTTATACAATAAGAACAAAAAGCTAATAGGATGGCTCAAAATTGACGATACAATAATAGATTACCCTGTAATGCAGACTACAAATAATGAATATTATCTTGATCATAATTACGAACAGAAATTTGATAAAAACGGGAGTATTTTCATGGAAGCGAAGTGTAACGTATATCCCCGTTCCCAGAATATGATTCTATACGGTCATCATATGAAATCAGGTAAGATGTTCGGAGATTTGGAAAAGTATGCAAAGGAATCTTACTACAAAGAGCACAGCATTATTCAGTTTGATACAATATATGAAAAAAGTATATATCAGGTGATGTTCGTTTTTCGGACAAAGGTTCTGAAGGAAAATGAAATTGCTTTTAAATATTATCAATTTATTGACGCAGGCTCAGAAATTGAATTCAATTCCTATATGAATGAGATGGCAGAGATGTCTATATACGATACAGGGGTAACCGCCTTATACGGTGACGAATTATTGACTTTATCAACCTGTGACAACTCACAAACGGACGGCAGATTCGTAGTGGTTGCCAAAAGGATTCAATAAAAATCGTTTTTACGACGGAGGAGAAAGCAATGGCCAAGGGCAAAAAGACTAAGAAGAAAAATATGAAGTTAAGAAGGCAGCTCAGAAAAACACTGGGGTGTCTGTTTATGGTTTCAGCAATCATTGTAACAGCGATTCCAGTGCAGCC
>CAYXCV010000284.1:0-2061 GCA_964463365.1 uncultured Kineothrix sp. | reverse complement strand
GGTTAAACAACAGCATGATCATAAGAACATCCGGTTGCTTTATCATATCATTGCGATAAATCCTGTCGTAAGTCCAATTATGGTATAACGGAAACTCCTCAATGGGTATTTCTTTTACGTCCACATGGGGCAGCTTGAAATATCCATCATGCTGCTCAAACAATTGAGTGTCCTTATCATACAGAAGCAGCATATGCTCTGCCTTTTTTCTCCAGTCTTCTGTTTCCACGGATGTTATTCCATGTTCTTTTTCCAGCTTACTATAACGTACGGAGTCCTCCTTTTTTATAGCTTGTAAAATGGAAGACGTATACTCTAAAGTGAATTTTCCCATGGCATTTGAATAGTAATTGTGATTAACCATAATCTGAAATTCATCAGGTCCCATAACACCATAATATCCGTACCATGTGCCGTCTGCAGACCAATCACCTCGGTCAGCAAGCATTCTGCTGATTTCTATCAGCATCCTGATGCCATAATCATACAAGAATTCCTTATCATTCATAATCTTGTCATAAGCCCAGATACCATAAGCCACACCGGTAGATGCTTGTAATTGCAGGCTGGCATGCTGCCAAAGATTACAGCATTCTTTACCGCTGATGGTTGCGATGGGATAAAAGGCACCACGACAATCAAGATCTTTTGCTCTATCCTTCGCCTCCTCTAACGTCCTGTAACGAAACATCAGCAGATTCTTAGCGGCCTGGGGATGATTAAAGATAAAAAACGGCAGACAATATGTTTCCGTGTCCCAAAAAGCATTTCCGTTATAGGCTTCTCCGGTCAGCCCCTTGGCACCTATATTATTTCCGGGTCTTGCACCGTGGTATGTTTGAAACATCTGAAAGATGCAGAATCTGATTCCCTGCTGATTTTCTTCATCTCCACAAATCTCAATATCTGATTTTTCCCAGATATGCTTCCACCACTTCTTATTCTCCTCTAATAACTTACGGTAAGAAAAGTCCTTAGCACTTCTTTTTCCAAACTCATTGGACTCCCGGTCATTCCACGCAAATCTGGTAATCTCCTCCAATTGTCCGGATTGTCCGTCTATGGTAATGCGCATACCTATTTTCTTTTCTTCCGCATAATTTTCTTTACTGTAAGACTGTGAGCACTGAATATAACTGCCGGAAAACAGATAGGCATCAGTATGTATGGTTCTGGCTTCAATCTCCATCCGATCCTCGCCAGTTTCTTTCCTTAAGCAGTTCCAAAAGTTCTTATGATACATCTGGTGAATACCTGCAAAATCAATGTCCATAGATAATTCGATTTTACCGTCAAAATTCAGCGGCTGCAGTGAAATCTTCTGTACACTCAGATTCTCATGGACCATAGAAAGGAAGCGATCAAATTGCAGCTGTATCTCTTTTCCTGTTTGTGTCCTCCAGATAAAACTTCGGGTGAGAACACCGTTCTTCATATCCAATACTCTGCGATACTCTGTAAAGGATGAATGCTTTAAATCAAGCGTTTCTTCTTCTATTCGAATAGAGCAAGCCAGCCAGTTCACAGAATTCACCATAAATTCCGTGTCTGTTATAATTCCCTTATAACTAACATCCTGCAGCTTCTCACTCTCATATACCCCATTAAAATAACTACCCATTAAGGTTTCACCGGAATACCCTTCTTCGAAATATCCCCTGACCCCCATATATTCATTTCCCAGGGAGAAAACAGATTCTGAAACTTTGCTATAGCTTTCATCAAATCCGCTTTCTATAATTTCCCACGGAGCTGTGAAAAAATATTTATCTGCTATTTTGCTCATCTTTATACCCATCTACGCGTTGCTGCGCGCACAAATTAAAATTGAATATGCACTTTTATTCAACTTAACACTATCCTTTGATTGCACCGGCTGCTGCTCCATCCGTAATCTGTCTCTGGAAAAATGCAAACAATATTGTGGGTGGTATGATTGCGAATAAGGTTGCCCGTAATACGCTGACCGCATCCGTAGGTGTATCCTTATATGCAAAAAGCTTTATCAGAACCGTTAAGCACCAGGTACGGAAGCAGGAAATCAGACCACGCTGCCGTAAT
>CAYXCV010000283.1:0-2078 GCA_964463365.1 uncultured Kineothrix sp. | reverse complement strand
GGTTAAACAACAGCATGATCATAAGAACATCCGGTTGCTTTATCATATCATTGCGGTAAATCCTGTCATATGTCCAATTATGGTATAAGGGAAACTCCTCTATGGGTATTTCTTTCACATCCACATGGGGCAGCTTGAAATATCCATCATGCTGTTCAAACAATTGAGTCTCCTTATCGTACAGAAGCAGCATATGTTCCGCCTTTTTCCTCCAGTCTTCTGTTTCCGCGGAAGAAATTCCATGATCTGTTTCCAGCTTCCGATAATGCACGGCATCTTCCTTTTTTATAGCTTGTAAAACGGAAGACGTATATTCCAAAGTAAATTTTCCCATGGCATTTGTATAGTAATTATGATTGACCATAATCTGAAATTCATCAGGTCCCATAACACCATAATATCCGTACCACCTGCCGTCTGCGGACCAATCTCCCCGGTCAGCAAGCATTCTGCTGATTTCTATCAACATCCGGATACCATAATTATATAGGAATTCCTTATCATTCATAATCTTGTCATAAGCCCAGATACCATAAGCCACACCGGTAGATGCCTGTAATTGCAGGCTGGCATGCTGCCAAAGATTACAACATTCTTTACCGCTGATGGTTGCGATGGGATAAAAGGCACCCCGACAATCAAGATCCTTTGCCCTAGCCTTGGCATCCTCTAACGTCCTGTAGCGAAACATCAGCAGACTCTTAGCTGCCTGAGGATGATTAAAGATAAAAAACGGCAGACAATATGTTTCCGTATCCCAAAAAGCATTTCCGTTATAGGCTTCTCCGGTCAAACCCTTGGCACCTATATTATTTCCTGGTCTTGCACCGTGGTATGTTTGGAACATCTGAAAGATACAGAATCTGATTCCCTGTTGATTCTCTTCATCTCCACGAATCTCAATATCAGATTTTTCCCAGATATGCTTCCACCACGTCTTATTCTCCTCCAATAACTCCCGGTAAGAAAAATCCTCAGCACTTCTTTTACCGAACTCATTGGATTCCCGGTCATTCCACGCAAATCTGGTAATCTCCTCCCATTGTCCGGACTGTCCATCTATGGTAATTCTCATTCCCATTTTCTTATCTTCCGTATAATGATCAATGCGGTAAGGCTTGGAGCACTGAATATAACTGCCGGAAAATAGGTAGGCACCTGTCTGCATGGTACTGGCTTCTATTTCCATCCGGTTCTCTCCGGCTTCTTTTCTTAAGCAGTTCCAATAATTCTTATGATACATCTTGTGAATACCTGCAAAATCAATGTCCAAATATAGTTCAATTTTTCCGTCAAAATTCAGCGGAAGCAGCGAAATCTTCTGTACACCCAGATTCTCATGAACCATAGAAAGGAAGCGTTCGAATTGAAGCTGTATCTCTTTTCCTGTTTGTGTCCTCCAGATAAAGCTTCGTGTGAGAACACCGTTTTTCATATCCAGTACTCTGCGGTACTCTTTAAAGGACGAATGCTTTAAATCAAGCGTTTCTTCTTCTATTTGAATAGAGCAGGCCAGCCAGTTCACAGAATTCACCATAAATTCCGTGTCTGTTATAATTCCCTTATAACTAACATCCTGCAGCTTCTCACTCTCATATACCCCATTAAAATAACTACCCATTAAGGTTTCACCGGAATACCCTTCTTCGAAATATCCCCTGACCCCCATATATTCATTTCCCAGGGAGAAAACAGATTCTGAAACTTTGCTATAGCTTTCATCAAATCCGCTTTCTATAATTTCCCACGGAGCTGTGAAAAAATATTTATCTGCTATTTTGCTCATCTTTATACCCATCTACGCGTTGCTGCGCGCACAAATTAAAATTGAATATGCACTTTTATTCAACTTAACACTATCCTTTGATTGCACCGGCTGCTGCTCCATCCGTAATCTGTCTCTGGAAAAATGCAAACAATATTGTGGGTGGTATGATTGCGAATAAGGTTGCCCGTAATACGCTGACCGCATCCGTAGGTGTATCCTTATATGCAAAAAGCTTTATCATAACCGTTTCTTTTCCAGAACCGTTAAGCACCAGGTACGGAAGCAGGAAATCAGACCACGCTGCCGTAAT
>CAYXCV010000282.1:0-2090 GCA_964463365.1 uncultured Kineothrix sp. | reverse complement strand
AATAATCTTGATCATTCTATGTGCACTTCCTTTGAAGCTGTTAAGAATATTAAAAACGGTCTGACAGACAGGACAAATATCTGGGGAGTTAATACGGAACAGGAATATCATGAAGAGTCGAAGACTAATGAAATGGAATAATTCTAAAATATAAAATAAAAAAGAGAAGATTAAAACCGTATCTTCTCTTTTCTTATTTTATTTTATTGAAAGCTCTCACATACTTTATCGGCAATTAATTTTGCTCCTGCGATATTGGGGTGGGTGCCGTCGCTTGTATATTCCTTAGCATTTTCATAAGTAATGCCGCAGTCATATACATCAATGACATTGACTCCCTTTGCCTTTGCAATGGAGGTAATCCATGTATTATAATCCTTAGCTGTCAGATTGTGAATATTCGGAAAGGGGAATTTTTCACCGGTCTCATCAATCCACCTAGATACCTCTGTTATTGTACAGCAATAAATCTCCGCATCAGGGTAGCGGGTTTTCATCTTATCAAGCATCAGAGCATAGGCCTCACAGAAATTCTCTATATTTCCCTCCGGCACTGTTGAAACACCATCATAAGAGCCAAGGGGAATATCATTTAACAAGTCATTGGCTCCCATTAAAATAAGGATAACCTCCGGCATGCTGCCATCCGTTCCCGCTAAATCATTCATTCTCTGATCTCCGCAGCCATATCTTCCATCCTGATTGTCCTGTGAAGGTCCGCTCACTGTACTTCCCGAATAGGATGCATTCCGGCATAACTCCATACCGGTACGCTCCAACACCTGCATCCACCAAGTATCCTTAACTTCCAAGATTTCCCCATTTTCAGGATAAAACTTACTATAATAATCAGGAATATATCCTGTAAAGGTCGAAAGACTGTCTCCACAAATAGATACTTTCTTCCCAGTCCATGAGGATGATTCCTGAGTTGTGACTGTATCCTGTTCCGGTTTTTCCTGAGCGACTGTTTTTCCGCATGCACCAATGATAATAATCAGCATGAATGCTACTGTAAACAACTTAATATATCTTTTCATATTAATCTCCATTCTGCCAAAGTCTGGCGACCATACCTTTCCATAACCTCTTATTATTTCTTAAACATAGACTGCCTTGCCCCATGCATAGTATCCCTATTTTTTAATATATCATCCACCGCATCCATACGTAGTCCCGCATCAATAAAATCACAATGCTTGCAAAAGGCATAATTTTGCCTTCCAGACTTGATTGCCTCTCTCAAATCTTGATACTTCTTGCTGTTCCATGCCTCTTTTAAAGGAGTTGTATGTAAGTCAGCAAGATCCGTCACTTCAAAGTTATCACAACAGCAAATACCCAGCTTTCCATTGGGCATAATCCACATATCCGTATAAGGCATCAGACAGGTTTCCTTTATCACCTTTTCCGTTGCCTTCTTATTCGGTGCGCTTCCGGCACGATTGGTAAGTACCTCCTTCAAATAGCGCATTTGAATCAATATATCCACACCCTCAAACTCTTCCGGATGTTCTTTCATATATTCATAAATCTCCTGAACATTGTCATGAAGCTTCATATCCAAACAGTAATTATTTATAATCAACTGATCCACATAGGGAATGACTGCCTTTACTTTGCCAACATCTAAAAGCAAACCATTTGTTGACATAAAGATAAATGCCTCCGGCAGCTTCTCCCTTGCATATTGATGGAATTCTACAATTCGGGTATCCAGCCATGGTTCATTGTTGCCATACATGGTGAGATGCCCCTTATATCCCCATTCTGCAAGCTGGTCTATAATACTGTAAAACATATCGTCTTCCATTCGCTTATATGGGCGCTTTTCAGCATTTTTATTAGCCGTACAGAATTCACAAGTGCTATTACATCTGTTAATAGTCTCCAGATTCACCACAAGCGGTTGGGGTACCTCTTTATTTCCCATAAAATATTTAATAAAATTATTTTGTAATTTTCTTCTTGTCACAAACTGAAGCTTTAGATAACTCTCACTTGCCAGCATAGGAAAATATTTTCTTGCATTCCACCCTAATCTTCCTAAAAAGTTATGAACTCTCACTGCCATGGTTTATAATCTCCTT
>CAYXCV010000281.1:0-2105 GCA_964463365.1 uncultured Kineothrix sp. | reverse complement strand
ACTGCATGGAAGTGCGCGTGATTGATGAATCGAAACCTGCCAGTAACGCAGTACAGATCGTACCAAATCTCGAAGATGCATACCTGTATATCTTTAACTATTTACCCGGAAAGGTCAGGAGGTAGTGTTATGTCATTATTTCATTTTGAACTCCGAAAACTGCTGTTCAATAAGAGAACCGCTATTTTACTCATATGCCTACTTGTGCTTTATAGCGTTATCGGCTTTGCTACTTCCATATTCCTGATTGGGAGCAACGATAGTTATCGTGCTTACGAGGAATTGGCCGCAGCCTATGAAGGGCCGCTTGATACGAAAAAAGCTGCTGAATCGGAATTAGTGTATGACGAAATAAGCGCCCGCTATGGCACGGATTCACAAGTCATTGCAAGAAGCATAAAAGACCAACCGGAAACAATCCTGGCTGTGAAATACCATGAGTTCACTGATACTGTGGATGATTATTGGAATGGGACGCCGCCGGAAAGTGCCGAAGAACCGTATGGCATAGCTCTACTGCAATCGAAACTGGCAGAGTTTGAAAGTCAGGGAAAGCAGAACACGTTTGAGTATAAGGAACTTACTAATGCATTGCAAACGCTGATTGAACTTGGCGAGCCAGAATTTGCTAATATTCTATTGTGGGAAAACCTATTTATCAACTGGGGCGAACACATGATGCAATTCCTGTTGTTTATCCCTCTTGCGTTTGTCATTGCCCCGGTTTTCGCCGTGGAAAGATCAACTGGCATGGATAATCTGATTTTAAGCTCCCGACATGGCAGACGAAAAATTGTTACAGCAAAGTTATTGAGTGTATTGGTTGCTTCCACCGTTGTGGTTGGTCTATATGTGATTGCTACTTTTGTTTTCGGTTTTCTTCCTCACACGAGTTTGCACGGCTGGGATGCAGCAATTCAGTCCATACCTACGTACGCCCGGTCAATGTTCGGATTTGAGGCTTGGCAGTTTGCAATGATTTCGGCCGCATGGCTTATTTTCACCGGCGCTGTTTACAGCCTTATCATTGGTTTCATTTCATCCCGAATGAAAAGCCAGATGGGTACTGTGGGCATCGGTCTTGCCATCCTGTTTATCAATGTGGGTTTGGCGGCAATGGGCGACACAATCATTCAGAGAATCCAGCCGTTTATTGACTTTGGTTTAGCAAATGTCACTTTGATAAAAGAGGTATTTGGCGGTTATAAGGTTTTCAATGTGTTCGGTATGAGTGTCAGCTATCCAGTTGCAGCAATCTTTGTTTTAGGAGCTATTGCTATCCTTGCAGTTTTGGGGATTTATCGCGGACAAAAAAGCAGAACAGTAGCGTAGCTATTCATAAATACAAAATATTTGTTGATATGGGGTGAGTAATGAACGATATAGAATGGCTATTTTGCCCGAAGTACAAACTGGAAACACTTATCCATAATTTTACACAAAAAAACCTTTACTTTTTATGATATTATTGATATATAATAAATATGCGCACCAAATTTCAAGAAAGGGTAGTTATGATAAAACGACTTAGTATTGAAATGTTGGAAGAAGTACGAAAGACATTGGAGCAATGCTCTTTCGAAGAAGATTTTATTATGGATGAGATAAGAAAGGCGAACAGAATATTTATCGCCGGTGTGGGAAGAACAGGTTATATTATGAGATGCTTCTCCATGAGACTTATGCATGCAGGTTTTAAAAGTTATATGATAGGTGATACGGCAACACCGGGAGCGGCAGAAGGCGATTTACTTATCGTAGGCAGCGGATCGGGGGAAACCGAGAGCTTAAAAGCCTATGTTAAGAAAGCAAAAGAAATAGGAATGAGAATTGTGTTAATGACCGCAAATGACAAGAGCACATTGGCAGGGCTTTCGGATGCGGCAGCGATTCTTCCGGCTCCCAATAAAACGGACATAGAGGACAGGGAACGGTCAAAGCAACCTATGGGTACTCTGTTTGAACAAAGTCTGTTGATACTATTGGATGCATTTGTAATACGGATTATGGATAAGTTTGGTATTACCGGTAATGATATGTATAGAAATCATGCGAATTTAGAATAAAGATGGGGAAAGAGGACACTGTAAAAAGAGTCCTTTTTT
>CAYXCV010000280.1:0-2113 GCA_964463365.1 uncultured Kineothrix sp. | reverse complement strand
AAAAATCCAAAAATACATAGAAATTTATAAATATTGTGTTAATATACTATATGATAGTTCAAAAGTACTAATGAGGAAGGGTGAAGGGCGATGGTAAACAAAGAATCAAAATCATTGGTTAATACTAATGAGAATTGCATTGGTTGTAACAAATGCATCTCAGTATGTCCAATTGTTACTGCAAATTCTGCAAATGAGGTAAATGGAGAAAGCAGAATAGATGTTAATGGCGATGCGTGTATCAGTTGTGGTGCATGTTTTGATGCCTGTGAGCATGAAGCTAGAAGCTTCAATGACGACACAGAGAGGTTTTTTGAAGATCTAAAAAAAGGAGAAAAAATCACACTTTTATTGGCACCGGCATTTCTTGCAAACTATCCAAATGAATATGCATCTGTACTTGGTGGATTAAAGAAAGCAGGAGCGAATCGTATTATCAGTGTTAGCTTCGGTGCGGATATTACAACGTGGGGATATATTAAATATATTACAGAGCATAATTTTACAGGCGGAATATCTCAACCCTGCCCTGCAGTGGTTGGATATGTGGAGAAGTACATACCGGAGCTGATCGATAAATTAGTTCCCATCCATTCGCCTATGATGTGTTCCGCAATCTACGCACGCAAATATATGAAAATTACGGATAAATTAGCATTTATCAGTCCGTGTATCGCTAAGAAAAATGAGATTGAAGACCCGAATACACATGGGTACATATCATACAATGTTACATTTGATCATTTAATGGAGTATGTGCGCAAACATAATATATCCGGTCCTAATGTAACAGATGAGATAGAGTATGGTCTTGGATCGATTTATCCGATGCCGGGAGGACTGAAAGAAAACGTATATTGGTTCTGTGGGGAGGACTTATTTATCCGACAGATTGAAGGCGAAAGGCACATGTACGAATTCCTGGAAGATTATAAGAAACGTGTGTTACATAAGAAGGAATTGCCATTCATGGTAGATGCTCTCAATTGTGCGAAAGGATGCGCATATGGAACAGCAATTGAACCGGAAAAAGGAAAAACAGAAGACATTTTATATACTTTGCAGAAGATAAAAGAAAAAAGCAAGAAAAGAGGGAAAAATGATCCCTTTGCCAGAGGTTTGTCTGAAAAGCAGCGGTTAAAAAAATTAAACAGTGCTTTTGCAAAATTAGATATTAATGATTTTATTAGAAAGTATAGAGACTGTTCCCAAAATATAGAGATAAAAGAACCAACCCAACGAGAAGAGGATGATATATTTAGAAGTATGGGTAAGGTTACAGATATAGAAAAAATGGTAAATTGTTCAGCTTGTGGCTATAAAACATGCCGTGACATGGTTCGGGCTATTTATAATGATTGCAATACAAAAGAAAGCTGCATTCATTATATGAAGGATGTAATTGAGCAGGATAAAAAACAGGCAGAAGAACTTTCCGAAGAGATGACCGCACAGAAGCAAGTGATTGAAACGAAGAATGTACAAATATCAAATGTTATGGAAAATATCGCTACAGATTTCGAGAATCTGAATAAATCCATTAAAGAGATGTCAATCGGAAATAATAATAATGCTGAGGAAAGCACCGGAATTAATATGCTGATGATTGAGGTAGTAAAGTTTAGCGAGCAGTTAAGGACAGCACTTGGTGCGATAGAACTTCTGATGCAGGGATTACAGAAAAACAACGAAGAAATCACAAATGTGGCAGATGAAACAAATCTATTATCATTAAATGCAAGCATTGAAGCGGCAAGAGCAGGAGCTGCCGGAAGAGGGTTTGCAATAATTGCAGAGAATATCAAGAAACTCGCAGATTCCTCAAAAGATACTGCAAGTGACAGTGAGGAGAACCAGTTAAAGATTGGGGATGCGGTGCTCAACCTGCAGCAGAGGGCAGAGCAGCTCATTGATATCATCGATGGTGTGAATACCAGAGTTACAAATCTGGCGGCAGCAACAGAAGAAATTGCGGCAGCGACAACGGAAGTAAGTGATATTGCAGGGGCCATGAAATATAAAATGGAAGAATTGCTTAAATAAACATTATAAAAAATGAAACCGCAGAAATGTGGTTTTATTTTTTATAATTGAGTTGACAAACTTAAGCTTT
>CAYXCV010000279.1:0-2119 GCA_964463365.1 uncultured Kineothrix sp. | reverse complement strand
TCTTTTTAGTTTTGCTATATTTATGCTCATTACGCAGGATTCCTTTTGGAATTGCATTTTTTGCATATCCAAACTTTTTACATATCTTGGTAATGGTTTTACTTTTTACTGATTGAAATACAATCTGTTGAAATAGATTCTTAAAAATAACATCATCTTTATCATCATCAGATACTTTGACCATATCTAATAACCCATAACAATTAAATCCAAACTCTTCATATATAACAGTATTAGATACATAAACCGGACACTCATTACTCATATGAAAATACTCATTTCTCTCAATACCCTTTTTCAAAATGCAATTAAGTAAGTAATCAAATTCCTCTTGTGGGAAATCTAACTTAGCACCATTATTCTTGCGTCCATCAATCAACTCAATCTCATGTAATTTCTTTGTGAACATGTAACTTTTTTTCTTTTTATGGGTTTTCTTACTTATAGGATGATAAAATTCATAAGCAGATTCAATTGCATTTATTTGCACATCTTTTGAAAATCTTGATTGTTTCTTCCAACCAAGTATTTCGCAAATCTGCGGATATGTATATTCTTTATTTAACTCTAATATTTTAACCTTTTCCAATTAACTTAACTCCCTTCGATTTAATTATTTAAACTCGTGATTTAACCATTTAGTATATAAAGGATTGCTTTTCTCTTTATCAAACTCCCAAACCCATCTCCTATCAAAATAAATTCTAATAGGTTCTAATCCACTTTTAACATAACAACCTGCTTGAACTGGATTAACAATTTTAACTACATCGTTTTTAATTTCATACATTCTTTTATTCTCCTTTTTGTGTTTTATTGTTTTATTAATTCCCTATGTACGTGCCTCTGCGAGCCACTCCTCTTTGTCGGGTGTTCCACCCTCCAAAATAATTACACTTTTTACTTTTAATTCCCTATTCTTAATTCTTAATTACCTATTCCAAATTTGGAGGATTCAATTCCCTATATATACTTTTACTAATAGGGAATTGATCCCTCCAAAAATGGAAAGTTAAAATTTCAATTCCCTTGAAGCAAACTTGTTTGCGAAAGGAAGGAGTGCGTCAGCACGTACTATAGGTTTTGATTCTTACCTATTTATTCTCCATTAACATTTCCATAATCCCAGTTTCATTCTTAAAGATAAATACACTTCTCTTACCATCTGTATCTGTTTTATCTGGTTTAATATCCACAAGTGTAAATCCTGCTTTTAATAAAGTTCGTGCTTTCTTGGCTGTGAATATTACAATAGTTTCCTTCTCCATGAATCTATTTCCTTTCTCTGTGTTTTTTTGTGACGTACCAATCTGGGACATCTCATAAAAATTATTCTTCTTGTAATTCTGATGTCAAAGATATTGACTTCTCATATAAATAAATATTCATTCATCTGTTTGTGTCCTTTCTATATTTATGTATTCTCCATTGATAAGGAGGAATCAGAAATATCGTTCTCCCATTTAGGAAGTTCGATATCTCTGAAAGATGACTAAAATATATTATCTGTTCCACTCAATCTTAAAATTTCCTCTTCAATACCTATTTCTCCCTTGAAAAGGAAAATTGTTTTGATTTTATTTCTTTTATCAGGTCTGACTTCTACAATCTGATAACCTTTCCTTAACAACTCATTGGCTATCTGTCCTGAAAATACAATTACCTTAGACTTATTCTCATCTGTGTAAATCAATCTTCTATCCTCTCTGAATAATTCACTGTATATTTATTGGTTAGTGCATAGCAAAAAGGATTCTCACAAATAGTTTTAATGCTACTTGGAAAACCCTGTATATTTACCATATTATCTTTAAATACTGCTTTTTGATAAAACCTTTCTTTTGGCAACTCTAGTTGTATATCTGTATCCCGACCTAATAACTCATTAATGCCCTCAATATCAATGTCAGTGTTTAAATATCCTTTACTTGATTTAATCTTACCTTGACCTCTGTGTATGTTATATTTTTTTCGTATATCTATAAAATCTTGTTTTGTATGACGTTTTTCACATTCAAGAAATTCTGGCAAGTCAAGAATATCTCTTATCCAACGTTCATGTATTCCAACATATTGGGGTTTTGTATAAAATCCTTCATATGAACCATCTATTGCAATA
>CAYXCV010000278.1:0-2156 GCA_964463365.1 uncultured Kineothrix sp. | reverse complement strand
AGGTAACTGCTGAAGTTGTTCATCCATCCTGTAAACATCATTACACCAATAAGTATCATCAGTATTCCGCCGACTTTTACAGTGTATTTTACGATACTGCGATGCTTTTGGAAGAAATCAAGTAATGTCCCGGTAAACAGACCTACTGCCATAAAAGGAAGCACAAATCCTAAGGTGAACACACCGATTAAAAGAAAACCTGTAGTAGAAGAGGCAGCAGATGCGGCCATGATTAATACGCTGGCAAGAGCCGGTCCGACGCAAGGGGTCCAGGCAAAGCTGAAGGTGAATCCAAGCACCAGTGCGGTCAAAGGATTCATGGCAAGTCTGTCAGGATGGAATTTCAAACGACGCTCTCTTCCCATTATTCCTGCACCTGAATTTTTAAATATTCCTAATTGATTTAATCCAAATAATATAACAATAATACCGCCAATACGGGTAAATAGGGATTGATAATTAGTGAAGAAACGTCCTGCGGCAGTAAAACCGAGTCCTAAAAGAAAGAATGCAAAGCTGATGCCGATAACAAAAAATAAGGTATTCAGCATGACTTTGCCTCTCTTATAATGAATGGTGCCATCTTCATCCGTAGATTTCGCACCACCGGAAAGGTATCCGATATACAATGGTATTAACGGGAGTACGCAGGGGGAGAAAAAGCTGACCAGACCCTGTATAAATATAGTGATAGCGGAAACGCTTGTTTCAATTGATAGATTCATAAATTCTCCTTTTCTATATAAACGTAGCTTGAATAGCGATGTTTGCAGTTATTTCGATATTATATAGTAGTATAACAGCTAGTATGTTTGAAAAAAACATTGTTTATAATTATTTAATTATTTATATAAAATAATAATTTATCTGGCTATTTGTTCTCATTGCAAAATGAAAAACCCTATGCTATAATATGAAAAGCAAGCAATGATAAAAAATTAACAATCATTGCGATTCAATATTCTGCCTAGGCAGATATCTTATTATGGAGGAAGAAACAATGGCGAAAAAGGTAGTTTTAGCAGGCGCTTGCCGTACCGCAATCGGAACTATGGGCGGAGGTCTCAGTACGACACCAGCAGCAGAACTTGGTGCTATCGTAATTAAGGAAGCTTTAAACAGAGCAGGAGTTGCTCCTGAAGCAGTTGATCATGTATATATGGGATGCGTTATTCAGGCAGGACTTGGACAGAACGTTGCACGTCAATCATCCATCAAAGCAGGATTACCCAATGAAGTACCGGCAGTAACCGTTAACGTAGTATGTGGTTCCGGTCTTAACTGTGTGAATATGGCAGCACAGATGATTATGGCTGGAGATGCTGATATTGTAGTAGCAGGTGGTATGGAGAATATGTCTTTGGCTCCTTACGCAGCACCCCAGGCTCGTTTCAATATCTGTGAAGAGTGGGGACTTACGAGAGAAGAAATCGATGAGTTTGCACTTAACAGTCAGCTCAAAGCAGAAGCAGCTCAGAAGTCAGGCGCATTTGACAAAGAGATTGTTCCGGTTATGGTTAAAAAGAGAAAAGAAACAATTGAATTTAAAGTAGATGAAGGTCCTCGTGCCGGTTCTACGATTGAAGGTCTTCAGAAGCTTCGCGCTATTAATCCGGGTGGATTTGTTACAGCAGGTAACGCTTCAGGAATCAATGATGGTGCAGCAGCAATCGTTGTAATGAGTGAAGAAAAAGCAAAAGAATTAGGGGTAACACCTATGGCTACTTTTGTAGCTGGTACTCTTGCAGGTGTAAGACCTGAAGTTATGGGTATCGGTCCTTTTGCAGCAACAGAGAAACTAATGAAAAAGACAGGAATGAAGATTGAAGACTTTGATATTATTGAAGCAAATGAAGCTTTCGCAGCACAGTCTGTAGCAGTTGGCAAAGACTTGGGTATCGATGTGGAGAAACAACTCAATCCAAATGGAGGAGCAATTGCTCTTGGACATCCCGTTGGAGCATCAGGATGCCGTATCTTAGTAACACTTCTTCATGAAATGGAAGCTAAGAATGCTAAGAATGGCCTTGCTACACTTTGTATCGGTGGCGGTATGGGTTGTGCAACTGCTGTTACCAGAGAGTAATTTATTAGATTTAAAAACACAATAAGCAGACTTTGGTCTGCTTATTGGACTGTAATTAGCGTGAGAAGAA
>CAYXCV010000277.1:0-2167 GCA_964463365.1 uncultured Kineothrix sp. | reverse complement strand
TAAGACCAATGTTAGGACCTTCAGGAGTCTCAATAGGGCACATTCTTCCATAATGAGAGTAATGCACGTCTCGAACTTCGAATCCCGCACGGTCTCTGGATAAACCACCCGGGCCAAGTGCTGAGAGACGTCTTTTATGTGTCAGCTCTCCCAGTGGATTGTTCTGATCCATAAACTGTGACAACTGAGAAGAACCAAAGAATTCTTTCACCGCTGCCTGTACCGGTTTGATATTAATCAATACCTGCGGCGAAACTTCTTCCGCATCATGTGTTGTCATTCTCTCACGGACAACTCTTTCCAGTCTTGATAAACCAATTCTATACTGATTCTGCAGAAGTTCTCCCACTGCTCTGATACGTCTGTTTCCTAAATGGTCAATATCATCCGCATTACCAAGACCATACTCCAAATGAATATTATAGTTAATGGAAGCAATAATATCTTCTTTGGTTATATGTTTTGGAACCAATTCGTGAACATTTCGTTGAATTGCCTCAGCCAAAGCTTCCGCATCCTCGCCGAATTCTTCCAGTATCTGTGCCAAAACCGGATAGTATACCAACTCAGTAATACCCAGTTCTTTTGGTATACAATCTACAAAGTTAGTAATATCCACCATCATATTAGAAAGAACTTTTACATTCTTTTCTTCTGTCTGAATATATACATAAGGTACCGCTGCATTCTGAATAGCATCAGCAAGCTCGGCTGTCACTTCTGTTCCGGCAGCTGCCAATACCTCACCTGTTAACACATCAACTACATCTTCTGCTAATATCTGATGTCTTACTCTATTTCTTAACGCTAATTTTTTATTAAATTTATATCTTCCGACTTTAGCTAAATCATATCTTCTGGGGTCAAAAAACATTGAAGTAATTAGACTCTCCGCACTTTCTACACTCAGCGGTTCGCCCGGACGGATTTTTTTGTATAACTCTAATAGACCCTCCTGATAGTTCTCAGAAGTGTCTTTGCCAAAACTTGCTTCAATTTTAGGTTCGTCGCCGAACAATTCCCTTATTTCATCATTCGTACCTACTCCCAAAGCTCTGATAAGCACTGTAATCGGTACTTTTCTGGTTCTATCTACTCGTACGTAAAATATATCATTGGAATCTGTTTCGTATTCCAGCCACGCACCACGATTTGGAATAACGGTGGATGTGAATAATCTCTTACCTATTTTATCGTGACTTATTGCATAATAAATACCCGGCGAGCGGACTAGCTGGCTAACGATAACACGTTCCGCACCATTGATTACGAAAGTTCCCGTTTCTGTCATTAACGGAAGATCTCCCATAAAGATTTCATGTTCGCTGATTTCTTCTTTTTCTTTATTATATAGGCGAACTCTAACCTTTAACGGTGCCGCATAAGTCGCATCTCTTTCCTTGCATTTCTCAATAGAATACTTGATATCGTTTCTACATAACTCGAAGTCTACGAATTCCAGACTTAAATGTCCGCTGTAATCCGCGATTGGAGATATGTCGTCAAAAACTTCTTTCAAGCCTTCTTCGAGAAACCATCGATAGGAGTCTTTCTGAACTTCTATCAGGTTTGGCATCTCCAAAACCTCTTTCTGTCGTGCATAACTCATACGTATGTTCTTGCCTGAGGCAACTGGACGTATTCTGTTTTTTTCCATTGACATTTCACCCCGTTCTTTATGATATTGAGCCTATTTATCGGTGATTTATATCTTTAACACCCTAGTTCTTGTTTACACGCAAACTAAAGGTAAGTACACCTTACCACAATAGTGCACTATCCATTCTACTACAATACTAAATCTAAGTCAACATGAACTTTTATTAGTTTATTTGCACTTAGTGAAGCGTAGTATTATCCATTAAATCTTAATAGTGTCTGACCTGTCAGACACTTGCGCCAAGCGCGGGTCGCTCTAGCGACATTTTCAGTGCCGCGCTTGTGTGCATCCATTGCGGAGCATTTTTATATTATAGGAGAATTCCTATAATATAAAAATAACGGCACCCAACAGTGGATACCGTTATTATTACAAACTCTTTAAATCAATTATTTAACTGTAGCTTTAGCACCTTCTGCTTCAAGTTTGCCTTTGATTTCATCAGCTTCTTCTTTAGATGCGCTTTCTTTAACCATCTTAGGAGCTGCGTCAACTAAGTCTTTAGCT
>CAYXCV010000276.1:0-2181 GCA_964463365.1 uncultured Kineothrix sp. | reverse complement strand
GAGATACTTGTTTTTGTGGATGCTATTGATAAAATCAAAGCGAAAATGGATAAAAAGAAATAGGGGAGTTATTATTTGAATAATAGAGAAATAGGAATACAATATGAGAATCTGGCTTGTGAATATTTAGAAAAGAATGGATTTATAATCAGGGCAAGAAATTTCAGAAGCAGACAGGGAGAAATTGATATTATTGGGCTTCATAGCGGAGCGCTTGTGTTTGTAGAAGTGAAATATCGGGCAAATGTGAGCGCGGGATTGCCGGAAGAAGCAGTTAATTTGATAAAACAGAAAAAAATATGCCGTACTGCTGATTATTATAGAATGCTTTATAAGTATTCGGATGATAGTCCGGTACGGTATGATATTATAGGGATAAATAAAAAAGAGGGAGAGACTCAAATAAGATGGTATCAAAATGCTTTTCCCCATATTTTTTTGAGGAGATAGGTAGTAACATGAAAGTGAAACGCAAAGGAAATCAAGAAATTCTAAAAATAAATTATAAGGATGATATAGAGTATCTAACCTTTTCGGCCTTGGATCGTATAGATTTTTTGACACACCTTTTTTCAACCAGATTAGGCGGCGTTAGTGAAGGTATCTTTTCCGCAATGAATTTAAGTTATACCAGAGGGGATAAAAAGGAAGCAGTGGATGAGAATTTCAAACGGATTGCAAGGATAATGAAAAGAGAAACGAAGGATTTCGTATGCTCTGATCAAACTCATACCACAAATATAAGAAAAATCACGAAAAAAGATTCTGGTAAGGGGATTATTTATGAGAAGGATTATACAGATGTGGATGGTCTGATTACCAATGAGAGTGGAATCGTTCTTGCAACGTTTTATGCGGATTGTGTTCCTCTTTTTATAGTAGATACGGCACATAAGGCGGTTGGACTGTCACATTCCGGCTGGAAAGGTACGGTTGGAAAGATGGGTGCCTGTACACTAAAAGCCATGAAAGAAGCCTATGGAACAGATCCCAAGGATGTGGTGGTGGCAATAGGACCCTCCATATGTCAGGAGTGTTATGAAATCAGTGAGGATGTGGCAGAAGAATTTATAAAAGTGTTTGATTCTCATATACTATCAAAGATATTAGTTCAAAAGAAAGAAGGAAAGTATCAGCTGGATTTATGGGAGGCAAATTATCAGATTTTTATAGAGGCAGGAGTAGATACGGATCATATAAGTATTACAGATATTTGTACATGCTGTAATCCTGAATATCTTTTTTCCCATAGAGCAAGTCAGGGGAAAAGAGGAAATTTAGGTGCTTTTATCAGTATCAATGAGGATTAAGAAATTCTTAAATATTTTCCTATATATCCCTTAAACAATATATGTTTATAATGACAAACAGAGAGGAATCCAATATGACCAATATACTTGTATGTGATGACGATAAAGAAATTGTAGATGCCATTGAAATATACCTGAATCAGGAAGGTTATCAGGTAATTAAAGCATATAACGGAGAACAGGCAATTGAAGAGCTTAAGAAAACCAACATTCATTTGCTGATTATAGATATTATGATGCCTAAACTGGATGGGATTCATGCTACACTAAGAATTCGTGAATATAGCAGCATACCCATTATCATATTATCGGCCAAGTCTGAGGATTCAGATAAGATATTAGGGCTTAATATTGGGGCTGATGATTATGTGACTAAACCATTTAATCCCCTTGAGTTAGTGGCTCGTGTCAAATCCAATCTTCGAAGATATACCACACTTGGCAATCTAAATACCGATAACAATGCATTATTTACGGCCGGCGGACTATGTATCAATGATGATACAAAGGAAGTCACAGTGGATGGTGAAATAGTAAAGCTGACGCCTATTGAATATAATATCTTACTGCTTCTTGTAAAAAATCAAGGGCGGGTTTTTTCAATTAATCAAATATATGAAAGCATTTGGAATGAAGAAGCAATAGGTGCCGACAACACGGTAGCTGTTCATATTAGACATATCAGAGAAAAAATAGAAATCAATCCGAAAGAACCACGGTATTTAAAAGTAGTGTGGGGAGTAGGCTATAAAATCGAAAAGCAGTAATGGTTAGAAAGGTATGGAACTTATTATGAAAAAGAAAATACTCAAAGAAGGTATGCAGAATTTTTTACATATTTTGCAACATATTATAATCGTTATAGCTGCAG
>CAYXCV010000275.1:0-2190 GCA_964463365.1 uncultured Kineothrix sp. | reverse complement strand
CTGGTGACGGTGGAATGCAAATGAATATTCAAGAAATGGCAACAGCTGTTGTTTACGAATTGCCTATTATTATCTGTATTTTAAATAATGGATATTTGGGAAATGTCAGACAATGGCAGGAAATGTTTTATGATAAACGCTATTCAAGTACTTGTATGCGTTTTCGAAAAAGTTGTTTGACCGATTGCAATACACCAAATAATAGTTGCCCGGAGTATACGCCTGATTTTATAAAGCTGGCGGAAAGTTATGGAGCTAAGAGTATTCGTGTAACGAAAGCCGAAGATATAAAAATAGCTTTGCTGGATGCAAAAAATAACAAGAAAGTTCCAACGGTAATTGAGTTTATTATAAACAGGGAGATGAATGTTATGCCGATGGTTCCGCCGGGAAAACCTCTGAATGAAATGATTTTAGGAAGTGAGGAAAACATGGGATGAAAAAGAGATGGATATGTTTGTTTGTAGAAAATGAAATAGGCGTACTTGCTAGTATTTCGGGATTATTTTCAGGCAAGTCTTATAATTTGGATAGTTTAACAGTTGGTACTACAGAAGACAATACGATTTCCCGTATGACAATCGGTTTGACCAGCGATGATAAAACCTTTGAACAAATAAAGAAGCAACTGAATAGAAGTGTTGAAGTAATAAAAGTAGTAGATTATACAGATATACCGATTCATATGAAAGAAATTTTATTTATTAAGATTAATAACTGCTCCGATGATGATAAAACAGAGATCTTTAGAATCGCGCAAATATTCTCAATTTCAGTCATCGACTACGATTCCACCTCTGTCCTTTTAGAATGCACCCAAACAGAAAGCAGAAATAATGATTTGATTATACTGTTGAAAAAGAAGTTTTTAAGTAGACTTGAGATTGTTAGAGGCGGAAGTGTTGCAATCTCTTATGAAATGTCACTTTCTTTTTAGGGCTTTTAAAATCTGCATTTTTTAGTATACTGTAAAGAGCAGAGTAAGAAATGTTGATTGTAAAATCTGCCAAGAGTACAAGTTAATAATGATAGACAGGAAAATGGTGACAAGGTGTACAAGGGAAAAGTTATATTTAGAAAAGGCATTATATATATGATAGGAGCAGCACTTCTATTATCAGGTTGTGGCAATAAGGATGAGCAAGGAACAGAAAATGCTTCAGATGGCTTAATATCAGATGGACAGATTGTTTCCACCGATGTTGAGAAACAGGATATGGAAGAGAGAGTTCTGACCATGCAGGAATTAAAGGATTTCACCTATTTTATTAATGTAGATGATAACTATGGTAATTATGGTTTTTTACTATCTGAATATGGAGAGCCAGAACAAGTAGACTTACATCAAGTGCTATATAATGGTGGCGGAATACAGACAGAAGGTCTAACAGAGCCGGAACGCCTGGCATTTGAGAAGACAGAAGAAATCTATACTGATATTACGAAGTTGACAACGAAGCAGATAGATGATTATTTACAGCGTAAAATGGGAATTTCTTTTGCTGATGTTACCTCAGAATTTTTATGGACTTATTTGCCTGAATATGACTGTTATGTATCTCAGCATGGGGATACTAATATAACAAACTTTATATGTACAAGAGGGTTGCAAATAGGAGATGATTTGTTTGAACTTCACTTTGCTTCCGTCGATAATTACGATGATTGTATCCTTACCTTGCGGAAGGTAGACGGTGCATACCAGTTTGTTTCTAATGAATTTACCACTAATACGGATAATATAAGAAATATATTTAAGATAGAAGAGCAAAGTTTTGATGTAGAACTGGATGATTGGGGTAAGGTACAGTTTGTTGCTTATGCACCTAATACCTATGATTATACGAACGATGATGTGGTTTTCGAGCTACAGCGAGAAGGAGAGACTATTTTTGAATTCCCTGGGGTACAAAGAGATGATGGCAATGGCGCTGATAATATTAGAATAAATGATAGATTTGAAGCCGTTTTGGCAGTAACTTTCCAAGATTATAATAAGGACGGTTATAAGGATGTTGTGATAATTAATCAGTATAAAAACTCCTTACAGACAGAAGAAACGACCTATCAATATGAAGCCCGTATTTATAAAGGTTCAGAAGCAGATTTTCATTATATGGAGTCTTTAAGCGATGATGTGAATCTAAGTGGAATGAATGGCAGCATTGATAAGGTGATGAAACAGATAGA
>CAYXCV010000274.1:0-2200 GCA_964463365.1 uncultured Kineothrix sp. | reverse complement strand
AAAATCCTCTGTTTTTTTACTATCTTCTATAATATCAAAAGCAACCTTTTTATCATTCCCAAGGCTTTTTGCTTTTGTAAAAATATCTTCTGCCTGTGATAAATCGGTAATTTGTTTAAAATAATCTGTTTGCTTATTAATAAGAGGTTCTTTTTCAAAGCGATTAAGCATGTTTTTGAATTCAAGTCGTTTAAACTGCTTGTAAGCTTCTTCTGTATAGAAATCACCAATCTTTGCCTCTTCATACGTAAAATCAAACTCACCGTCTATTTTAATCGTTGCAAGAGCCTTACATATATCTGCCAACTCTCTATTATTAATCAAGGATTCCTTGATTGCTTTTTTGGTAATCTCATCAATATGTTCATAGATTCCTTCCAAGGAACCAAACTGTACCATAAGCTCAGTTGCCGTCTTCTCACCCACTTTGGGAACCCCGGGTATATTGTCTGAGGGATCTCCCATCAATGCCTTCAAATCGATAAACTGCTGAGGATTTACTTTGTATTTTTCTTCTACATCAGCCGCATAATAATCTTCAACTTCAGTTTTTCCGCCTCTGGTTTTGGGAACCCTTATTTTAATATGTTCTGATGCAATTTGTAGTAAATCACGGTCACCGGAAACAAGGGAAACCTCCATCCCGTTTTTTTCGGATTTTTTTGCAAGAGTACCCAGAATATCATCTGCCTCAAGTCCTGCTTTCTCTATAATCTTGATTCCCATCGCCTGAAGGACATCTTTTATAACCGGTACCTGTTCCCTTAACTCTTCCGGCATCGGTTTCCTCGTACCTTTATACTCTTTATATATTTCATGACGAAAGGTAGGCTCTTTTACATCAAACGCCACCGCCAGATATTCGGGATTTTCTTCATCCAGAATCTTAAACATAATATTCAAAAAACCATAGACAGCATTGGTATGTAAGCCTTCCGCATTGCTAAGGAGAGGCACTCCATAATATGCCCTGTTTAAAATACTATGTCCATCTATTAAAACAATCTTATCCATCTTCTACCCTCTAATCATTTTACTATAATAACATTTATAATAACATCACCAATACTATAATCGTTATAATGGTTATAATCACCAAGATTTCCAATGCATATACAAAGAATTGAAAACCTTTACGTATCCGCATCTTACGTCTTGCCTCTTCTAATTGCTTGTCTAATTCTTTCTGCAAATCAAAGTTACTACCATCTTCCAGGCTGGCCATACCTTCTGAAACAAGAAATTGAATGGTAAGTTCTTCCTTACATTCCGGACATTGTGAAAGGTGTTCCATGAATCTATTCAGCTCTTTGCTGCTTAACTCTTTATTCAAAAATCCAGATATCATCTTATTCGTCTCTTTGCAATCCATGGCTGCCCTCACATATCCTTATATCAAATATTGCATTCTATACATAATGTACTATACACTAAAATAGATTATTTTAAAAGTATTCATAGTAAATTAATTTACATAAGTAGACATAAAAAAATACAGAAAACAAGCAATTCAGCTCGCTTTCTGTATTTTCTATTTATATTTAAGTAATATCTAAAGCATTTTTCCACGTAATATCACAGATTTTGTTTCTAAATCACTTTTCTTAAGTAAAACTACATTTGCTGTTTTTCCCGGTGTAATACTGCCATATGTATCATAAATCCCAACACTTTTTGCAGTATTTACGGCCGCGCACTTTACTGCGGATTCCAAAGGGATATCCATCTTCTTTACCGCAGTTTTCATGCAGTCCATTAGGTTGGTTGCTGAACCTGCAATGGTACCATCTGCCAAAGTCGCAAGATTGCCTACTACCTTTACTGCTTGTCCACCAAGGCTATAATCGCCGTCATCCAGTCCGGTTGCCATCATACTATCACTGATAAAAATAATTTTATCATCGCTAAATATTTTAAAAGTGGTACGAACTGCCGCCGGATGAATATGAACACCGTCACAAATCAATTCTACTTCGGCACCCGAATCAGCTGCTGCTGCTATTAGCCCCGGAGCTCTATGGGTATATGGATTCATTGCATTATATAAATGGGTAACATGGGTTGCACCCTTATCAAAGGCTTCCATAGCTGTGTCATAATCTGTCGCTGTATGTGCTAAGGATAGGACTGTTTCATTTTTTTTGGCCTGGATAAACTCCATAGCACCCTCTTCCTCAGGAGCTATTGCAACCAGCTTAAC
>CAYXCV010000273.1:0-2211 GCA_964463365.1 uncultured Kineothrix sp. | reverse complement strand
TATAATTTAAGGAGGATATTGTCTAATTGGTTTGTGCTTAATTACATTCTAACACTATCCTCCCAAAAGTTCATTGTATCTTCTTGCACTTATTATGATATTTTGGTTGTCTTTCAACAAGAAAGAGTTTGCGGGCAAACTCTGCGCTGACGCGCGGTCACTTCAGTGACATCTTCCACTCGCGCGTCATGTGCATCCATTGCGGAGCATTTTTTATTCAATAGGAGCATTTTCCTATTGAATAAAAAGAACAAGTACATCAATACTTGTATTTATCCCCTTTTACAAAAGACTGATGTACTTGCTTATTTTATTATATGCTGCGTCATTCAATAATATACCAAATATTTTTATTTATTCACACCTATATGCCAGCATGGAAGTATACTTAATGATTCTATTGTGATTGGTATCAGAATTAATAGTTTCACCTGTAATACCGGAACAGTCCAAACAATAATCAATAGAATAATTGATATAATGACCGAGCGTATATTTTTATTCTTTATAATTTTCTCGTCTGAAATGGGATTATTCTGTGTAAAAAATGGTGCAAATAGTTTATTTAATACAACAATTCCCACTGATAGTATCACAAGAACTGCTATGGGGAGCTCACCGATAAGCTCTGCTCCTGCACATGACAGGAAACTAATCGATACCATGGATAAAAAACAGCCTAAACTGGAACTCATATGTAATCCGCCTGCTGCGGAGCGTAAGAGGGCAAAACATCCAATGGACAGAATAACTTCCCATGTACGTCCGAAAATAATCCCCAATATAACTAAACCTATTAATTTAAATAGAGTATCAAAGATTAATTCTATTCCATAAGTAACTACGACTGCCTGTGATTCTGACATTTCGCTTCGGCCTAAACACCAATCTGTAATTCTACTTGCAATCTTATGTTCCATATTTAAAAACCGTGCCTTTCCATAGCATTTTATTCCATACATTATTTATAACACATTTTGACAATATATTTCCAGTATTCTTCTCAAACGCTTAATTTTCTATCTCAAACGACAAATAATGAGTGAAATTATATAAAAATAATTTTTAAATACCCTTTTTCAAATCTCGCACTTTTGATTTCTTTCCCCTGTATTTCCTTTGGAATATGAAAACGTCTCGTTTCGTACTTTAAACGAAGAACCAGTTCATCATCAACTTGTGTCAGATCCAGTTCTTCTTTTTCTGCAAACGGAAGCAATACTTGTAATATTAACCCCTCTTCACCCTGATAGACGGAGTAAATCTCATCACTGAATAAAACGTCTGAGATATCTGTCTCTTTAAACAATATGTTGGAAATATGCTGCAGCATCGGGATCGTTCTGACCTCTTCATCCTGCAGCTCCAGATAAAATTTGGGAATCTCCGAAAAGCTTTCATTAATTTCATCCAAACATTCCTTTTGATTTTTTTCCCATTTACTAAAATACCCCTGCATTGCCTCACCGGAATAAATCCGATTGACAATTACTGCATCTACATTGTAATGATATAAATAAAGATATGTAAAACTTCGTTTTGCTTCCCTTATCACTATTTTCTCCGGAGTGGTTACTATTCTAAGACTGACAATCTCTTTATCCAGTAATAAATTCCGCAGCCGCTCCATTTTATTCATAATATATTCGATATCATCAAATACACTAGCCTCCGGCATCGGAATCTTAATCACTTTCTCAACCAATGGTCCGGCCACCTCTATACCCTTTTTCTTTACCGGAAGGATTGTTTCTATAAAACCTGAAAGCCTTTCGGGATACCTTAATAAAGAAAGAGTCTCACCTGTAGGTGCGCAATCTACTATTAATACATCAAATTGACCGCTTTCGTGGATTTCCAGTATCTTAAACATAGCAAACAGTTCATCCATCCCGGGAAAAACCAACAACTCTTCTATTTCTATTCCTCCGTTTCCTTGAATGGTTAATATTTCTTTGATATAGCTTTTTAAATTGCCCCAGCTTTTCTCACTTTCATATACAGTATCTATCTCCATGGCAAATAAATTGTCCGTAATGGAAACCATTTCCTTCCCAATTTTCTTATCAAAAGAATCCTCCAGACTATGTGCCTGGTCGGTACTCATAATCAATACTTTTTTACCGCTCTGAGCAATCCTACATGCGCTGGCTGCTGCAATACTTGTCTTTCCCACGCCGCCTTTTCCTGTATAAATAATAATTCTCATTA
>CAYXCV010000272.1:0-2217 GCA_964463365.1 uncultured Kineothrix sp. | reverse complement strand
ATTAATCATACCATTTATTCACTTTCAATCAAACTGGTTTTTAATATATAGAAGCTTTTCTTTAAATAAATTCAGACAGCACCATGAGAATATGGTGCTGCCCGAAATACATAAGGAATTTGATAAATTTAGATTATAAACTTATTTTTGTAACAGATGAACTGCAAAACCACCGATTTCATCTTTCATATAAATAGCTTTTAAATTGCCTTTATCATCTCTTTTGGCTGTACTTTCATCGAATACTACACCCTGTCTTTCCAGATGATAAACAGCACGGTCTATATAATTTGTTCCAATTGCAATATGACCATTGGCTCCAAGGTAAGGAGCTTTCATAACTTCGATACCTGTACCCGCAAAAATTGAACTGGAGCCCACCTTTTTCGTCATACCAAAAATAGTATCGAATGCATTTGCTGTTGAATCCGCTGAGTTTTCATCTGCTGCGTTAATTCCCACATGTCTCAGCTCAAATCCCAACATCTTAGTAACTGCTTCTTTTGTTAATGCTTCGATTTCATCAAACTTTCCAGCCACAACCATATCTTTTTTCACCATCCAGCTTCCGCCGCATGCTAAGATTTTATTAAAATCTAAATATTCTTTAAGATTAGCTGCCGTAATACCTCCGGTTGGCATGAATTTTACTTTACCGTAAGGAGCGCTCATCGCTTTGATCATATTGATCCCGCCTGCTGCCTCTGCGGGAAAGAATTTGACAGCTTCCAGACCTAACTCAATGGCTGCTTCCACATCGCTGGGATTAGCCGTTCCCGGAATAATCGGAACATTCTTTTCTATACAATAGGATACTACTTTAGGATTAAGTCCCGGGCTTACAATAAACTTTGCACCCGCATTTACTGCACGATCTACTTGCTCCTTAGTCAGAACCGTACCTGCTCCCACAAGCATATCGGGGAATTCCTCTGACATAATACGAATAGATTCTTCTGCCGCTTCCGTTCTGAATGTAATCTCTGCACAAGGAAGTCCGCCTTTAATCAATGCCTCTGCCAGTGGTCTGGCATCCTTTGCGTCATCCAAAGCAATTACAGGTACGATTCCTATTTTACTTATTTCTTCTACTATCGGATTCATCTTCTTATCCTTTCCTTAAACATTTAACTTTCCAGTACTTCTTTTACGCTTGCTGCCAACTTGTCACATTTACAGTTATCAAAAAAGTGTTTTTGAAATTGTTCTCCGGAAAGTGCTCCTTTTACCAACTCTTTATCCAGATTCTTAAGAATCATTTCCATATCTTGATGTGTCACTTTCTTTACTTCATCCAGAATCTTTTTGTTACGCTGTTCAGGAATTACCCTATCCTTTGGATAACCTTGTCCGCTTTCTCCTGTAAATAATTTCTCAAATATATAAGATAGATTTAATTCCGCTCCCCACCCGAATCCTTTGGCAAAAGGTAGGGAAATAGCGTTGCCATCATTGATCTGTGCAAACATATAGGCATCAGAAGGATCTACAATAAGACCGCAAAGAACACCTGGGAAGGAATTACATGCAAGCATTGCTCCTGCTCCTGTACCACAGCCTGTTACTACATAATCTGCTGCGCCGGAATTCAGCAATACTGCTGCCAGAATACCATTTTGTACATAGGTTAAGGAACTTTTGTCCTCCGCACTGTACATACCATAATTATATACTTCATGTCCAAGGGGCTCTACCACTTTTTTCAAAGTATCAAAGATTAATTCATTCTTAGCCGCCTGGCTATTCTCATTAATTAATGCTATTTTCATATCAATTTTTCCTCTCTTCCATATAAATTACTACGCGTCTGCGAAACTTAAGGCTGTTTTCCGATATATGCAAGAATACCGCCATCCACATATAAAATATGACCATTTACAAAATCAGAAGCGTTAGATGCCAAGAATACTGCAGGTCCTTGTAAATCTTCTGTCTCTCCCCAGCGAGCTGCAGGAGTCTTTGCAATAATAAACTGATCAAAGGGATGTCTGGAACCGTCTGCCTGAGTTTCACGAAGTGGTGCTGTCTGTGGTGTTGCTATATAACCGGGGCCGATACCATTACATTGAATATTGAATTCACCATATTCCGATGCAATATTTCTTGTTAACATCTTAAGTCCGCCTTTCGCTGCTGCATATGCGGAAACCGTTTCACGTCCGAGCTCACTCATCATAGAGCAGATATTAATAATTTTTCCATGTCCTTTTTTAATCA
>CAYXCV010000271.1:0-2251 GCA_964463365.1 uncultured Kineothrix sp. | reverse complement strand
TCATTGAGACTGATTTGCCCCTTCCCACTGATACAGATTATAGAGACAAAGGACTCTTCTGATAACGCAAATTCTAGGATACCATCTACATCATATTTACTGCTTTCAAAATATTTGCAGCTGCACAACGGGCGTTCTTCATACTGTGCTCCTATGATAATCTGTTCTTCAAATTTCTGAGGCTTGTAAGGCTGATAATTGATAACATCCAGTGCCTTCTCTATATGAAGCTCCCGGTAATTGCCATATTTATCTTTCCTATCATAATCATATAAACGATAGGTACAGGAAGAGCTTTGTTGTATCTCACAAATAAGTAATCCCTCTCCTATGGCATGCACTGTGCCCGCAGGAATAAAGTAAACATCTCCTTCCTTAACAGGAATCTTATTCAGCACTTCCGCAATGGTATTGTCCTGAATCCGCTGCCTAACCTCTTCTCTGGATACTTCACACATAAATCCACAATAAATATAAGCATCCGGCTCCGCTTCCACTACATACCACATTTCATTTTTACCATATTCGTTTTCTATCTCAAGCGCATACTCATCATCCGGATGCACCTGTACCGAAAGAGGGTTCTTGGCATCAATGAATTTTATTAAAATAGGAAAACGGGCTAAAGATCCACATTTCCATCCCAAACTTTCCTTCCCGATCTTTTCCAAATATTCCCCAAAAAGCATTCCCTTATGGCGACCGCTCGCCACCATACTCTGCCCTTCCGTATGAGCAGACAATTCCCAGCTCTCCGCAATGATATCATAATCACATCTCTTATTATAAACTTCCTTTAGTCTGGTTCCTCCCCACAGGTAATCTTTAAAGGCAGGCAAGAGCTTTACATAAGGCTCCAGCTGATACCCCAGATCCACTTCTGTTAAGTCACGGCTTTCCACTGAAATCATATCATCTTCCGTAACATTCTCTCCCACTGATACTTCAATAATAATAAGTGGTTCCATACCAATATTAGATACCTGATGTACCATGCCGCGTCCCACATCTACCACATCATTCATCCGATAACTACCACTTATTCCATTAAGCTCTATTCTTGCAACTCCGGACACTACTGACCAATGCTCACTGCGGTATCTATGGCTATGGGCATAGATTGTCTTTCCTGTACTAATTATAATCTTCTTCACACGATAGTTCTTCTCATCTACCAACAGTTCATAGCTTCCCCATGAACGATACATAAGCCTTTTATTTTCTTGAAATACATCCGTATGGGGGTGTTCCCTAATGATATCCTTCAAATTGCCGGATTGCCCCTTTTTCCCAACATAAACCGCATCAGGGGTATTTACTATGAGAATATCTTTAAGCTCATTGGCTACAATTGTCTGATAAGTGCTCTGATTGATAATATCTACATTCTCACATTGATAGAAAATCTGCTTATCTGCCTCTGTGTCCATCATATCCATAGCCCTTAAGTCTTCTAAGCTTCCTATATCTTTCCACTGGAAATTACAATGAATTACTTTTGCCATTTTGGTATGCTCGAACACGGATTTTTCTATTGCTTCCGGCAAGATTGTTTTTAATATTTTTTCTGTATAAAGCACATGATTCTTTATATGTTTTCTTGCCTTATATGCATTCCTGCAGGCCACATATAGCTCTGGAGAATATCTCTTCAATTCCTGAAGCATATTACCGACACCAAACATAAATTGTCCGCTATTTACCAGATATTGTCCGCTTTTTTGATAATTGAGTGCTTCTTCCCTATTGGGCTTTTCTGCAAATTGAAGTACCTCTTCATTACTATATCTGATATAGCCATACCGCTCTTCCGGCTCCTGAATCTTCATGCCAAAGGTTACTAAATAGTCATCTCTGCTTAGTTCCTTAGCTCTAAGGATGGCATCCTTATATTCTTCCCCCTCTATTAATTGGTCTGTGGGAACAACCAAGACTGTTTCAGACATTGGAAACTGCATACAAGCTAATATAATAGCTGCTGTTGTCTTTCTTCCCATTTCCTCAAAAATACAGCTATAGGTCACACCTTGAAACATACTAAGCTGATTTTCAATAATAAATTGATACTCCTTATTTGTAACGATAACAAATTCATCACAAAAAGGGAGATTTCTTGCAATGGTTTCTTGAAACATAGAATGAGATTTTCTTAAACTAATAAATTGTTTGGGATAGCTTTTGCGGGATAAGGGCCATAATCGATCACCTTTTCCACCGGCTAGTACGATACATTTCATTGTCGAGTTCCTTT
>CAYXCV010000270.1:0-2253 GCA_964463365.1 uncultured Kineothrix sp. | reverse complement strand
TTATTACTACCTTTGATTTAAGAATGACTTCTCCCAATGAAGAACCTGTTATGAATAATGCGGAGATGCATGCCATAGAACATCTTGCCGCTACTTTTTTGCGCAATCATAAGGATTACAAAGATAACATTATTTATTTTGGCCCTATGGGCTGCCGTACCGGCTTCTATCTTCTCTTAAACGGGGATTATACTTCTAAGGATATCGTTCCATTAATGACACAAATGTTTGAATTTATTCGTGATTATAAAGATGAGATTCCCGGAGCAAGTGCAAAAGACTGCGGCAATTACTTAGATATGAATCTGGGTATGGCTAATTATCTTGCAGAAAAATATTTGAATCAGGTTTTATATGTAATAGATGATAGCCGCCTGATTTACCCGGAGTAACTCTCATTATTACACAAAAACAGAAAGGTGAATGTTATCCATGAAAAAAATAGGAATTATCGGTGCTATGGAATTGGAAGTGGAAACCTTAAAAGAAGAAATGAATGTCAAAAATATTGTTAAAAAGGCATCCATGGAATTTTATGAAGGTGTTCTAAATGACACTGATGTTGTAGTTGTAAGAAGCGGAATCTGTAAAGTAAATGCAGGGATATGCGTTCAGATTTTAATTGACTTATTTCAAGTTACCCATATTATCAATACAGGAGTTGCCGGATCGTTAAGTGCCGCCATAGATATTGGCGATATCGTTATCTCAACAGACACTCTGTATCATGATGTGGATGCTACCATATTCGGCTATCAGCCCGGAGAAGTGCCGCAAATGGGTCAGAGAGAGTTTATCGCTGATTCTAATATGGTTTCCTTGGCAAAAGCTGCCTGCGGAGAAGTGCTTCCGGATATACAATCTTTTACAGGAAGAATTGTAAGCGGTGACCAATTTATCAGTGATAAGAAAGTGAAGGAACGCCTTATCAACGATTTTGAAGGTCTTTGTGTTGAAATGGAAGGGGCTGCAATTTCACAAGCCTCTACACTGAATAACACCCCGTTTGTTATCATTCGCGCTATTTCTGATAAGGCCGATGACAGTGCGGAAATGGATTATCCCGCCTTTGAACGAAAGGCTGCAGCTGACTGTGCAAAACTTGTGAACCATTTAGTTAAGAAGTTATAAAATATAGTATTAAAAAAGAAGTCACGTCAAAGTGGCTTCTTCTTTTTTTACTAATTTACTAAATTTCTATCTTCACCTTTTATAAAAGCATCTATATTCTTATAGGTTTCCCTTACTACCCGATTTCTGGCTTCAATGCTTGCCCAGGCAAGATGTGGTGTGATAATAAGTTTATTACTATCTTTGATCTTGCTGAGTGGATTCTCATCTGTCAACGGTTCCGTACCCGTTACATCTAACCCTGCTCCTGCAATCATATCTTTTGTCAAAGCTATGGAAAGGTCTTCATCATTTACAACAGGTCCTCTTGCAACATTAATCAGAAAGGCCGTTCTTTTCATTTTCTTCAGTGCTTCTAAATTGATTAGATTCCTGGTTTTGTCACTTAAGGGACAATGTAAGGATAAGAAATCGGATTCCTTTAATAAGGTATCTAAATCCACTCTTTTATAATCAGTACAAGAACTACTTCCTGATGCAGAATAGAAAATAACCCTACAGCCGAATGCACTCGCTATATGCGCTACTTTCTTACCGATATTTCCCATTCCTACTATTCCCCATGTTTTACCATCTAATTCTGTAAAAGGAATATCAAAGTTAGAAAACCTGGTCTGTGCCCCATATTCTCCTGATTTCACATAATCGTCATAATAACGCAGCTTACCTAATAAATAAAAGCAAAGGGCAAAGGTATGCTGTGCCACCGCTGCTGTTGAATAATCTACTACATTGGCTACTTTAATGCCTCGTTCTTTGGCATAATTCAGATCAACATTATCGTAGCCTGTAGCAAACTCACAGATTAATTTTACATCCTTAGCATTTTTTAATGTTTGTTCATTTAAAGGAGATTTATTGGCAATAATAATATTTGCATCCTTTATGCGGTCTTCAATTTCTTCTATTTCCGTATTAGAATAAGCAGTTACTTCACCTAAGCGGCTTAGATATCCCACAGATACATCCCTGCCGACGCTATCTCTTTCCAGAATTACAATTTTCATTGTCGTACCTCCTCTATTTTTTGTATATTATTATTTATATATGATTATATAAATTTATATATTAATCATACCATTTATTCACTTTCAATCAAACTGGTTTTTAATATATAGAAGC
>CAYXCV010000269.1:0-2269 GCA_964463365.1 uncultured Kineothrix sp. | reverse complement strand
ATACAACAAATTTGTTACCTGATTTCTAAGTAATGCTTTTCTTTGGTCAGATGTTCTGCCAAGCTTTCTGTATTTTGCCATTTTTACGGCTCCTTTCTCTTAATGGGATACTTCCCATATGGCACATCCGGCTATGCTCTTTGGACTTACTTACCGAATGCGGTTTGCACCATGAGCCCGCATACATGCACTCTTTGGTATTATCACATATGCGTTTTCACGAATATATAACAAGAATTACTCATCACCTGGGTTCAGTTGTAATCCTAGTTCTTTTAATTTGGCTAATACTTCTTCTAATGATTTACGTCCAAGATTACGAACTTTCATCATATCTTCAGAAGTCTTATTCGTTAATTCTTCTACTGTATTAATACCCGCTCTCTTTAAGCAGTTATAGGAACGAACTGATAATTCTAACTCATCAATGCTCATTTCCAATACTTTTTCTTTTTCATCATCTTCTTTCTCTACCATAACTTCTGCTGTTTTTGCATTTTCTGATAAATCGATGAAAAGACTTAAATGTTCGCTAAGTACTTTTGCAGCAAGGCTGACTGCCTCATCCGGAACTAATGTTCCATCTGTATATACGTCAAGTGTCAGTTTATCATAATCGGTAATCTGAACTACTCGAGTGTTATCTACTGTTACATTTACTCTTTCAACAGGGGTATACACGGAATCAATTGCAATAACGCCAATCGGTAAATCTTCTACCTTATTCTTATCAGCGCCTACATAACCTCTGCCTTTTGTAATGGTAAGTTCCATATATAATTTAGTATCCTTACCACTCAAAGTTGCAATAACCAAATCAGGATTCATAATTTCAATGTCCTGATCTACCTGAATATCAGATGCTCTGACAACTCCTTCGCCATCATACTCAACGTATGCTGTCTTTGGCTCATTGGTATCACTGTTATTTCTAATAGCAATACTCTTGATATTCATAATAATTTCAGTAACATCTTCTTTCACTCCCGGGATGGAACTGAATTCATGTAATACTCCCTCAATTTTTACCTGACTTACTGCTGCACCAGGTAAGGAAGAAAGCATGATTCTTCTTAAAGAATTGCCAAGTGTTATACCGTAACCTCTTTCCAAAGGTTCCACTACAAATCTGCCATACTTTTTATCTTCAGAGATTTCTGCAACCTCAATATTGGGTCTCTCAAAATCAAACACTGCAAATACCCTCCTTTACGAACATTTCTTTCTAAGTTGCTAAACAGATAAGGAAGCGCCTCCTTATCTGCTTAAACTTCTTATTAATATTTTTATAATATATTTTACTTAGAATATAATTCGACTATAAGCATTTCATCAACAGGAACATCTATCATAGTTCTTGTAGGAAGTTCTTTGATGGTGCCCTTCATAGCTTCCTGCTCTACATCCATCCATTCCGGAACAAGTCTTCCTGCTGTAACTTCAAGGATATCTTTATATCTCTGTAAGGATTTGGATTTCTCTTTTACCTCAATTACATCCCCAGCTTTTACTAAGTATGAAGGAATATTTACTAATTTTCCATTTACGAGGAAGTGTTTATGCCCTACGATCTGTCTGGCTTCTCTTCTTGTTCTAGCAAATCCCATTCTGAACACTACGTTATCAAGTCTGCTTTCAAGCATGGTCATAAGGTTTTCACCTGTCATGCCCTTCATCATTCTATCTGCTTTTTCGTAGTAATTTCTAAATGGTTTCTCAAGTACTCCGTAGATAAATTTAGCTTTCTGTTTTTCTCTCAACTGAAGACCATACTCACTCATTTTCTTCCCGGATCTTGTTAATGTTCTGTTAGACTTCTTGTCATATCCTAAAAATGCCGGCTCAAGTCCGAGAGCTCTACATCTTTTTAATACTGGTACTCTATTTACTGCCATTTCGGGCTCCTTTCTAATAAAGGCTGCCAAAGCCTTTCACTATTGTTTACAACGCAAGCTAAAACCTGCGCATTCATCCAACTTGTTATTACGATATTTTTATCGCAATTATACACGACGACGTTTTGGAGGACGACATCCATTGTGAGGAACCGGTGTTACGTCTCTGATACTTGTTACTTCCAGTCCACATGCCTGAAGTGCACGGATTGCTGCCTCACGTCCTGAACCTGGTCCTTTTACCATAACATCAACTGTTTTTAAACCATGTACAAGTGCAGCCTTTGTAGCAGTTTCTGCCGCCATCTGTGCTGCGTACGGAGTAGATTTCCTTGAACCTCTAAAACCAAGACCACCAGCACTTGCCCAGCTAA
>CAYXCV010000268.1:0-2279 GCA_964463365.1 uncultured Kineothrix sp. | reverse complement strand
CGGGCGTGCAGGAATAAACTGGCGGGAAGGCTTTGATATTCCGGAGATTGGATTCATGATTGCTGTGCCATATCAGCGTCAGGGATATGCCTATGAAGTTTGTAAGGCAATTGTAAAATATGGACAAGAAGAGCTTGGATTTAGGCAGATGCAGGTCCTGATGGATGAGGAGAACCTGGCATCTTTTAAACTCTGCCAAAAGCTTGGTTTTAACCCGAAAGATCAGGTGGAAAGCAGAGGGAAACAGTACAAGCGATTGGTTCTGGGATAGCATATAATTTCTTTTAAAATAAAAAAGAGGCGCAGTCTTTTTGCAGACCGTGCCTCTTTGCCAGGTGGGGGTACGCTAATTGAGTTTCTCAAATATAACTGTTTCGTAAGGTCTTAGACTTAATTTCCCGTCAGACCATACCGCTGTTTCATAATTTCCCAGAATTTTTTTATATTCTTTATTTTTTATATTTGATATGGAAAGAGGAACTAATGAGTTTGTAAAGTTATTAAGCACAACAAGTTCACTGTCTTCATCATATCTTTTATATCCGAATATTCCGGGAATTTCTTCATATATAAATGCTATCAGACCGTCAGAAATAACTTTCTTCTCTTTCCTAAGCTGAATTAATCTTCTATAGTATGCCAGAATGGAAGTATGATCCTCGATTTCTTTTTCCACATTAATCTTAAGGTAATTGCCCGGTATACTAATCCATGGCTCTGCATCGGAGAATCCGGCATTTGTTTCGGAACTCCATTGCATGGGGGTTCGGCTGTTATCGCGGGATTTGGCAGAGAGTATGGCAAGTGCCTCATCCTCAGTCTTTCCCTCCTGCAGCAATATATCATAATAGTTTAAGCTCTCCACATCCCGATACTGGTGAATACTTGTGAAGCAGGGATTTGTCATGCCAATTTCTTCTCCCTGATAGATATAGGGTGTTCCCCTTAGCATGTGGATGCTGGTTGCCAGCATTTTTGCGGAATCCTCCCAGTAGTCCTTATCATCTCCCAACCTTGAAACAATTCTTGGCTGATCGTGGTTGCACCAAAATACCGCATTCCATCCGCCATGCTCCTGCATTCCCAATTGCCACTCAATAAGTAATTGTTTCAGCTGTTCAATGTCCGGGGTCATCAACTCCCATTTATTTCCGTCCTTATAATCGACCTTGAGGTGATGGAAGTTGAAACACATAGATAGTTCCCTTTCCTCTGGTTTGGAATAAAGAATACAGTTATCTATGGTGGTAGAAGACATTTCGCCTACCGTAACCACATCTCCAATCCCTGTGTCTTGTACCAACTCCTTTAGGAATTCGTGTACATGTCTTCCGTCGGTATAAAACCTTCTGCCATCTCCTTCGTAATCATCTTCATAAACTTCGGGCTTAGATATGAGATTTACCACATCAAAGCGGAAGCCCTTGATTCCTTTTTTAGTCCAGAAGCGTAGTATATCTTTCAGCTCCTCACGGACTTTAGGATTTTCCCAATTTAAGTCGGCTTGTTTTACATCATACAAATGAAGGTACCATTTCTTTAAGTGAGGGATATATTCCCATGAAGAACCTCCGAATTTAGATTTCCAATTGGTGGGTGGCTCTTCGGGATTACCATCTTTAAATATATAGTAATCCATATATTCCTGCCTTCCTTCCAAAGCCTTTTGAAACCATTTATGTTCTGTTGAAGTATGGTTGAATACCATATCCAGCATAATTCCAATCTCTCTTTTTTCTGCCTCTTCAATCAATTCATCCAGATCATCCATCGTACCAAAGGAAGGATCCACACTTCTGTAATCAGCGACATCATATCCGTTATCTCTTTGGGGAGACACGAAAAAGGGTGTCATCCAAATATAATCTATTCCAAGATACTTAAGATAATCCAGTTTTTCTATAACTCCCCGCAAGTCTCCCACACCATCTCCGTCAGAATCTTTAAAAGATTTGGGATAAATTTGGTATATCACTTTGTTACGAAAATCTGTCATTCAAGATTACCTCCCAATTCCTTTCTTCTTTCCGATAATTGTTGTTAACACAAACGGAACAGCAACTGCTACCACCATACAGATAAAAAAGATGAACATAAACTTAGGCTGTATGGAAAGAATGCCTGGAAGTCCGCCGACACCGATTGAGTTAGCAGTGGTACCTGTAGCGATACAGATAATTGCTGCACAAGCAGAACCAATCATTCCGCAAACAAACGGGAAGCTGTATTTTAAGTTTACACCGAACATAGCAGGTTCAGTTACACCCAGATAACAGGAG
>CAYXCV010000267.1:0-2346 GCA_964463365.1 uncultured Kineothrix sp. | reverse complement strand
ATGTGGATTCTCTTTCTATTTCTTCACCGATGATTGCTGTGGAAGCATAGATTTTCAGACCACTTTTCAAACAATCCCTTAAGAAGAGACTATCCTCCCCATTACTATATTTCGCACCACCACCAAAAAGTAGTGAAAAGCACACATTTGCACTATGCAGTGCCTCTGTTCGTGCCGCGATACTATAAGCAGGATAACGCCCATAATTGTACCCGCGAATTCTTTTTTCTTTCTCATTCCAATAGGTTTTTCTAGAGGGTGCGACTTTCACATTAAATAAGATAATATCCGCATCTTTATTTTTCTTGAATTCTCTTTCTATTCGTTTGCTATAGCCATCCTCATATACGATATCTTCATCCGCAAAGATACATATGTCTGAATCAGCTCTCATAAGAGCAGAATTCCGGCTTAAACCGACGCCCTTTTCCTTAAAGCTATAACATCTTATTTTACAAGATTTATGCTCAAATTCATTATAAGTATAATATCCACACTGATTTATAATAATTGCATCCGTTTCCAGATTCATTCTGTCTGCCAGTGTCAGAACATTCTGATTAACCACAGATACTAACATTTGAAGTTTCATTTGCAATCAAGCCTTTCCCTATCCAATATCCATTTTTACTTTTTCCCCATATAATATTTTTTTAAAAGTTTTACATCCGCTTCCACTATCAAAATACCAAGAATCTTACAATCCTGTTTTTGTAAATTACTGATTGCCTGATCCACGAGTTTTCCGTTCCCTATGCCGTAACGAACCACTAAGATAACCCCATCTGTTTTACGAATAGCATCGTATACATCCGGTGCATTCTGGGGCATAGCCATTGGTATATTCAAACATTCACTGCTTATATTTCCCATACTGAGAATCCGGTCCATAGTCTGCTTTGCTTTTTCGGCATATCCCGCAGCATCCACGCTCATAAGTGAAACCTTACTCAGTCCTTTACACAAGTATTTGTAATTGGAAAGGAATTCATTCCCATAGCTTTGAAAGCTTCCCGGTTCCTCATCTGTAAATATTCCAAATACCGGAAGACCGTATCTTTTCTCCGCATCGGTCTGGACATAAATAGAATCGTCCAGCAAATAGTATAGACCCATCCAAACTATCACAAGGAAGAGTGCAATCACAGCTCCTGTTATTGCGGCATTTACAACGCGGTTATCCCAAACAATCTGTTCCGGTACCGTCGTACTATAAATCTTTATGTTATGAAACAAATCGTCCGTTTCCCCTAAATGAACGAGTGCTTCCTGGGTGGCTGACATAATCTGCGCCGTAAGCTCAGGGTGAGCCGTAGTAATTGTTATTGTCAGAAGGCGAATATCCGATAATATTTCAGCTTTAGTCGCTGCAATCACCGTATCTCTGCTCACTTCAGATGACAGAGCCTCCATCGTATAATTAAGAATAGGATCCGTAACCATCAGGTCATTCCACGTATATCCATTATAGGAAAGTTCATTGTAATCCTCCGGAGCACAATTAAAACTCAGATAAACTTTGGATACCGATTGATATTCTTTATCTGAGTTAAATATCAAATATGAAATTAGATATATTCCCATACCCAGCAATGCACCCAGAATGACTGCTGCCGGTATGCGCCATAATTTATCTGCAAAACATAAGAAAATTCTTTTGATATCCAATCCTTCGTGCATGTACTTATTATTTTCCATAACTATTCCCAAACCCTTTCCCAAACAGTGCCTCTGCCTATTTATCTTCTTCCTGTTTCATTGCTGTAATCTGTTTGCTATCCACGCCCTCTGTACTTTCAGGGCTGAATAAAATTTTCAAAGTAAGAAGCATCAATTTAAGGTCCAGCCATACCGTGTAATTTTCTATATATGCCAGATCCAGCTTGAGCTTATCATAAGGAGTTGTATTGTACTTACCATAGACCTGTGCATATCCTGCCAGCCCTGCTTTTACTTTCATTCTAAAGAGAAACTCCGGCATATCCTGAACATACTCCGCAATAATCTCCGGCCGCTCCGGTCTTGGACCGATAAAGGACATCTCACCTTTTAAAATATTGAATAACTGGGGCAATTCATCAATACGGACGGCTCTTATAAACTTTCCGATGGGTGTAATTCTTGCATCATTTTTAGATGCCAATCTTGCCACTCCATCCTTTTCCGCATCCACTCTCATACTTCTGAACTTCATAATATAGAATTCTTCTTCGTTTCTCGTACAACGTATTTGTTTATATAATATCGGTCCCCTGTCATAGAGCTTGATTGCAATTGCCGCCACAAGCATGATGGGAGAGGTAATTACAATTAAAAGCATAGAGCAAACGATATCAATCAAGCGCT
>CAYXCV010000266.1:0-2350 GCA_964463365.1 uncultured Kineothrix sp. | reverse complement strand
TTAATGGCTTAATTCCCAGTACGGATGCCGCATAATATGCCACATTACCAATGCGCCCGCCCCTATTTAAATATTCCAAATTTCCAACCGTGAAAAAAATTCTTCCCGTAGGTAGAATACGTTTTATTTCCGTTAATGCCTGCTCAAAGCTAATGCCCGCATCCCGCATCCTTACTGCCTCCAGTACTAAAAGTCCCTGTTCAACCGTGCACATCCTACTTTCAATCACTTCTATTCTGGCCTCCGGATAAGTCTCCAGTATTATACTCGCTGCAGTCTTTGCCGCCTGATGTGAACCGCTGAGTTTTTCGGAAAGACAGATACAAATTATTCCTTTCCCATCCGCAACAGTCGGTGTAAACGCATCCACATAATCCTGCACGCTAGGCAATGAAGTCTTTGGATAGGCACCCTCATCAATCATTTTTTTATAATAATCAATGGTATCTATTTCTAGTTTTTCCTTCATATAATTCTCTTCGTCAAAAGACACATAGAAATAGACCTGATGTATATGTTGCTCCTTTATCAATTTCTCTGGTATATCACAGGCACTATCTGTGTAAATATCATATAGCATAAATAACTCCTCCTAAATAGCATTGAAGATAAATTCCCTTATAATTATAACATATTTTATATAACTCCAAATACCATGACTTAAAAATCTTTATAAAGAAGTGTATAAGCATAGAACTGATTTGTTTCTATTGTAATAGTGTCATTGTCTTTATCTAAGTCCTTATATATATAAGATTCTCCATCCTTACCTATACATACTAAAACAAATTTTCTGTTGGGCTTTCTCATTCCATCCGGTATCATTAAGCTAATTATTGCTTTCTTCTCTGTACTATATATAGGGTTGATTTTTGAAAAATCATCTACATAAAAGTTATATGTATTGGCTATTTGCCACCCTGCAATACCGGACTCTTCCTCCATAATCATTGACTTAATCTTTGTAATATAAGCAGTTCCTTGCATCTCATTAACAATTTTATAATTCATTAAACTTCCATCTTCCCATTTCCAGGTATAAGAAGGCGGTGTACTGCTGCGATATGTTGCACTTTCCAATTCTTCCGATGTAGTGGGCTGCCAATTGCTATCAGAATCCATATTAAGGTTTTTATTATAGGGATTTGCCATTACATGAATATAAAATATCTTATTAAAATCTTCACTGCTGCCATCATTATTAAGAATTCCTTCTTTTATGGTAGCCATTAACTCTATGGTTCCTTCCTTGTCTGCCGTAATAGTTATACCCTCTGATGTAACTCCAGTCTCAGCTTCCGTTTTTCCAATATTTATTACACTCCAAATAATTTCTTTCTTACAGGCACTAAAGGGTGATACTATGCCGCTTATGGTAGTTGTTTTATTAGCTTGAATTTCATTTACTACACCTGCTATATCTGTGACAGAACCTCCCGATTCCTCTACGCTTTGCCTATCCCAACCGGCATCAGGAGTATAAATCGGATATTTTGCCTTTACCAAAAAAAACTTTTCGCTTATTCCCTGCCCACAATCATAAGTATAAGATACCCTTTTAGTGGGGTTTATAATTTTTAATATATTTCCACTGCATGTAGCATTAATAAAATCAGAAGCTTTTGTAATATCAAAACCATAAGGTATAAGCTGTGTTAGATCAATCTGATATTCATTGGTAATCAATACCGGAGCTCTATTATTGTCAATGTCTAAAGTCCTAAGCTCTAAGTTATGGCTCACATCAATATTATTTATTTTTGTATAACTACAAGATAAGTATCTTAATTTTTTATTATTACTTACATCAATAGAATGAATATCTGTAACCCCACAATCCAAGAGCGTTAACATTTTATTATTACTTAGATCCAGACTACTGATATAGGTACCGTTGCAATATAATTCACTTAACTTTTCATTATTACTTGTATCCAGACTATCTATGATTGTGTGATAACATTCTAATACTTCTAATTCTTTATTATTACTTATATCCAAACTACTAAGAAACGTACTTGAGCAAAACAGCTTTTTTAAATTTATATTGTTGCTTACATCCAAACTACTTATCTTTGTTGATCCGCAGTATAGTTCTTCCAATTTAATATTATTGCTTATATCCAATCTGTTGATATCAGAACCCATACATTCTAAAATTTTCAATTCTTTATTATTACTTACATTTAATTTTGTTAAATTAAAACTACCACAATATAATTTTTCCAAATTATAAAAATACTCAACACCATTCATTGATTTTATATGATAATAATCTATATCAATCTCAGTTATATTTTCTATTTCTTCTTTGGATAATTCCCCATCTTCACCATAGCTCTTTGATAAC
>CAYXCV010000265.1:0-2355 GCA_964463365.1 uncultured Kineothrix sp. | reverse complement strand
TGTGTTTTCATCCATTTTTGGGTTCCATCCTTCCTAATGTAGTCATAGTATTATCGTTAATCCAGTGAAATATGCGTTTTGCTAAGTTCTTCCAGTGCTTTTTTTCCTTCAATCACTTGATTTATTGCACTGACATCTGCGCCTAACCTGCTGGAATAATATTCATAACTGTTTTTCTTTACCGTATATAGAATATCATGGAAAGCTTTCTCTCTCTCCTGTTTCGTTTCAAGAGCCTCCAATTTTGTATTAAAAAGTGCCGCAACTTCTCTTTGTTCCTCCTCATCTGTAAAAAGACTGATAATCGAAGCCGGATTGAATTCACCTTTATTTAATCCCTCAAATAGCTTGTCCACAACCTTACGGTATAATTCCACCGTAAAATCATCAGGGGCTATATATTTTACAATCTTCAAATAAACTTCCGGTTCTTCTGAAATCCACGTAATCAGCAATCTCTGTGCTCTTTTCAGATTCTCTTCCGGCGTATTCTTCTTATCTGCAATCCCTGATTTTGGGCGTGCAACAGGAGTGACCATCCCTGTTTGTGCTGCATAGGATGTCACCAATTTCCTTAAATTATCAAAACCGATATTATATTTATCCGCCACTGCTTCAATATAATTCTCTCGTTCCACTTCTTCCGCAAATCCACAGAGCTTCTTAGCAATCCCCCTGTGAAATTTTGTTTTTGACTCCGGATCTTTTAAATTATAATCCGCTTCCATAATTCTAAGCTCAAAGAAAAAACTGTTTTCTGCATGATCGATTCTATTCTGGAATTCATCGGTACCAAGATCTCTAACAAAATCATCGGGATCCTTATAAGGGGCTAAATCAATCACTTTACCGCTTAATTCTACCTCTTTCAAAATTCCGATTGCACGCAGTGCTGCATTTTTCCCGGCACCGTCACTGTCATAAGCAAGCAGTACCTCGTCTGTATAGCGGCGCAGAAGATTAGCCTGTCCGGCTGTAAATGCTGTTCCTAAAGATGCCACTGCCTGAGTAAACCCTGCCTGATGCATTGCGATGACATCCATATAGCCCTCACAAAGAATGATATTATTCATTCGTGAGGTTCTTGCAAAATTTAAACCATAAAGATTTCTGCTCTTATCAAATATCATTGTCTCAGGTGAATTTAGATACTTGGGTTTCCCATCTCCCATAACACGACCGCCGAATCCAATCACTCTATGATTGATATCCTGAATGGGAAACATAACCCGATTCCAAAACTTATCGTGCATCCCATATTTTTCATCATAACTTGCAAGTCCTGCTTCTCGTATCAGTTCTTCCTTATAGCCTTTGGATTTCAAATACTGTACCAGATCGTTACTTGATACACTTGCAAAACCAAGACCGAACTTCTTAATAATCTCATCACTCAACTGCCTGCCTGACAGGTACTTATAACCAATATTGCCTCGTTCAGACCGAAGCTGATAATAAAAATATTTTGCAGCTTCTTTGTTAATTTCCAGCAGCTTATTTCTTTTACTCTCTTTTTTCTTCACTTCCTCAGAATATTCTATTTCCGGTAAATCAACACTTGCTCTGTCTGCAAGCATTTTTACCGCCTCCGGGAAAGTAAAATTCTCATATTCCATAATAAAAGTAAATACATTTCCTCCAGCTCCGCAGCCGAAACAATAATACATCTGCTTACCGCCGGAGACAGAGAAGGAGGGCGATTTTTCATTATGAAAGGGGCACAGTCCAAAATGGCTGCTGCCTTTTTTCTGTAAACGAACATATCCGGAAATCACATCTACTATATCATTTTTTAAACGTACCTCTTCTACTAGCTCATCAGGATAGTACATGCTGTTTTCCCTTCTTTAAAATTAAAAGTCATTACATGATTTAATCATGGTTGATTTAGTAATGCCATGATTTTGGTATAAAAAGCTCTTCATACTGAGCAATAGCAAAACGATCGGTCATTGCCCCTATATAATCACAAACAACAATTTCCTTGGGATCGCCATGTTGATCCAATCGCTGTGTCAGATGTTCCGGCAATAATTCTATATGGAGCATATAATATTCATAAAGTGCTTCCATCAAAGTCTCTGCCTTACCCTCTTCGCATTTCGCCTCTGGGTTCTGATATACTCGTTCAAACATGAAATCACGAAGTTTATTCATAGACTCCGCTACCGGTTCAGACATCTTGATGTCGTCCTTATGATAGCTGGTAGTTACAAGGTCATGGATAAAATGATCCAATCTTTCCCCTGTTGTATAGCCAATCACCTCTTTTATTTCTTTTGGAACATCGGATTCTTTTAAGATTCCGCCACGAATAGCATCATCCATATCATGATGAATATACGCTATTTTATC
>CAYXCV010000264.1:0-2387 GCA_964463365.1 uncultured Kineothrix sp. | reverse complement strand
ATTCTTTCCGTCATAGGCCACATAAATATGGTATTCTTCATGTTCTAAGTATAGCTTAATCAGATCAACTATTTCTTGTGAATCTTCTACAATTAATATATTCTTCATCTTCAGTTATTTCCCCTTTTATAAATAAGGACACCTCCAATTATTTGAAAAATGACCTTATAATTAATAATGATTTATTCAGCATCTACAAACTTATATTTTCCTAATATGCTCTATATTTTTTGCACTAAGGGAAGAATGTTGACTTAGATATGGCTGATATGCATTGATCTATTAAGCAGCTCATGATTCTCATCAAGTAATAAGTTTCTTAAAAACAATTCCAAAAATTCAGTTGTTTGATGAATCCCCTTTTGAAGATTCGTATAATTAGCTCGAACCAATGAGTTTCTGAAATACCATGCATTGGCTGCAAAAGTATCATTCTTAGTATCAAATCCTAAAGTCCGAAGATATTTTATAAAGAATACTGCTGTTGCCCTTGTATTTCCCTCTCCGAAAATATGAATCTGCCAGAGTCCTGAAACAAATATCGCCAAATGATGGATAATCTCATCCATAGATAATCCTTTATAGCTATATGATTTTTCCTGGGAAAAATCATAGTCTAACGTAGCTTGAAGCTCCGATGCGCTTCCATACATCACGGTCTCTCCATCAAGTACCCATTCTTTTTTTGTGATATTATAATCACGGATACGACCTGCATGCCCATAAATACCTGTAAACAACTTCTTATGAATGGAAATATACTCTGTTGGCGTAAAACTAAATGCCTTTTCAGAAAGAATCTTCGCAATACGCACCGATACTTTATCTGCTTCCTCAGTTCTTTCATCTTGATTTTCTTTGGGATTCTCCTGATAGTAACTATCTAATAATTTCTGTGCTTCCTCTAGTGAGATTTCACCTTCAATATTTTGAATCGCAGTATTCACCAAATACTGGGAAGGTTTTAATCCATCTACTGCTTGCAAACCTATTGCTGTACTCCAAGCATATCCCTTGTCTCGCTTATTCGGTTCAGCTTGTATTAAATACTCTTTGAAAGGATCTCGATCCATAGTTACCCTCCGTTCATAGTTTATTACGACATTATCTACGACATTTATTACGACATCTAATTACTATAATACATTCCAAGTGCCTTTTCTATTCGAACCAACTCTCTCAATCAGTCCTTCATCTTTCATATTTTTTAACAACCGTTGCACTTGTCTCTCCGACATGCCCAGCTTCTCTGCCGCACCTTTCGCTGTTATTTTATTGTCTTCCTCCAGCAATGCTAATAGCTTATCCGGAACAGATTCGCTATCTTTTTTTGCTTCTTGTGCAACACTCTGTGCTAATTCTGCTAAAGCCTGCTTAATAATCTCAAGCATGAACTGTACAAACACAGTAGACTCTCCATCTGTATTAGCTGCATTTATTGCTTCGTAATAGTCTTCCTTCTGTTCATGAATCAAAGTTTCAATTGGAAGCCATAAAAAGAACCCTTTCCACTTGGCAAGAATCAATGTATGCCACATTCTACCTGTTCGTCCATTTCCATCTGAGAATGGGTGAATGAATTCAAATTCATAATGAAAGATACATGACTTGATTAGTGGATGAAGTGTAGACTCCTTAAGCCACTGAAACAGTTCCGAAATCAAATCAGGAACGTACTGTTGTGGTGTTCCCGCATGAATTAGATTTTCTCCAGCATATACTCCAACACCGCCACTTCTAAAAACTCCTGCTTCTTTCACTAAATCCAACATCATAATCTTATGTGCAGTCAACAAGTCTGTGATAGAATACGGATTTAGTTTTGTAAGCATATCATATGCATCATATGCGTTCCGCACCTCTCTAATATCCTTTGGTGGTCCTAAAACTCTCTTTCCATCAATTACATCACTTACCTGATCAATCGTAAGTGAATTTCTCTCAATTGCAAGTGAAGAATGAATAGAATGAATTCGATTCTCTCTTCGAAGTGTTGGGTTCTTAGAAAGATTATTAGTCAGTGCAATTATTCCTGTCATCTCAGCTATTTCAATTACCAGATTGGTAATTTCCTCTGTCATCGTAAAAGGTGGTTTGTATCCTTCTGACATATGTCTCCTCCATTCTAAGGTTTATTAGCATTGTGTTAATATTCTGGCAAAGTTATCCCAAACGATTATTATCAAATCAGGTTCATTTAATGCTCTGGCAATTGAATTGCTCCCAATATTAGTTAACTTTATTTCTCCAACATATCCATCGTCGGTATAGAAAGTTCCCGTAACGTATAATTCCTTATTATCGAGTAAATCCTCGTTTTCTATGTGTTTTCTATCTCCTATTATCACTTATTATCCAGTACTATGCAAATAGATATCCAAATTAAA
>CAYXCV010000263.1:0-2425 GCA_964463365.1 uncultured Kineothrix sp. | reverse complement strand
CATCCCTGTTGTTATAACAGTATACGCAGATAGAAGTTTCAGTTTTATTACTAAAACTCCGCCTGCTGCAGTACTTCTTAAAAAAGCATGTAATGTTAAATCAGGATCAGCAGTACCTAACAAGACAAAAGTAGCTACTATTTCTAAAGATAAACTGAAAGAAATTGCTGAAACGAAAATGCCTGATTTAAATGCAGCATCACTGGAAGCAGCGATGAGCATGGTTGCAGGAACAGCTAGAAGTATGGGTATCGCAGTAGAAGATTAATAACAAAGTAGAAAGTGGGAGGCAATGGCTTATAGCTTTAGATTGTCGATTGAACCATAGGAGGAAACAATAATGAAACATGGAAAAAAATATAATGAAGCTGCAAAACAAGTAGATCGTTCCGTTCAGTATGAACTTACAGATGCAATTGCACTTGCTAAGAAAACAGCAACAGCTAAATTCGATGAAACAATTGAAGTTCATATCAGAACAGGCTGTGACGGACGTTATGCGGAACAACAAATTCGTGGTGCAGTAGTACTGCCTAACGGTACAGGTAAAGATGTAAAAGTATTGGTTTTCGCAAAAGGCGACAAAGTAGCTGAGGCAGAAGCAGCCGGAGCAGATTTTGTAGGTGGCGATGAACTGATTCCGAGAATCCAGAACGAAGGATGGCTGGACTTTGATGTTGTTGTTGCAACACCTGATATGATGGGAGTTGTAGGACGTCTTGGTAAAGTCCTCGGACCGAAAGGCTTGATGCCGAACCCGAAAGCCGGAACGGTATCTATGGATGTGGCAAAAGCGGTAAAAGATATTAAGGCTGGTAAGATTGAGTATAGATTAGATAAAGCGAACATCATTCATGTTCCTGTTGGAAAGGCTTCCTTTACAGAGGATCAGCTTAAGCAAAACATTGATGCATTGATGGAAGCGATCGTAAAAGCAAAACCATCTGCTTTAAAAGGACAGTATTTAAGAAGCGTAACACTTTCTTCCACAATGGGACCTGGTGTAAAAGTTAGCGTTGCTAAATACTAATCGCATTTAGATAAAAGTTTATAATAAACCATCTGTAGAGAAAACTTTACAGATGGTTTTTCTATTCTTGTGATATAATAAAAACATTGGAATAATATGATATGTTTGCAAACTAGGACAGGAGTTAGACTGAATGAAAAAGATTCGCAGACGGAAGAGACATGTTTTTAATTTTGTCTTAACATTCTGTATGACCTTTGCCGGTGTTATTATTGTCGGCGCAGCAGGAATACTCATATATGATGCAGTATCAGATAAGGATATAGAAGTTCTGCCCACGGAATCAACAGAAGTCGTGTCTCGCGAATTTCCGGAGCAAATACCGGAAAAGGTTATGGAGGAGACGGAGACTACAGAGGTTACCCCGGGTAGATATGGTGAAGTATTAGCTGATAAAGAATATATGAAGGAACATAATATATATAAGAAAGAAACCGCTTCCGGTGATGAGATTCATCTGGCATTTGGCGGGGATATATTGTTTGATCCGGGGTACAGCGTAATGGCAAGGCTGCTGCAGCGGACCGATGGTATTTATGATAGTTTATCTCCGGATCTTTTAGATGAAATGCAAAATGCGGATATTTTAATGTTGAACAATGAATTTCCTTATTCGGATAGGGGTGCCCCCACTCCTGAGAAACAGTTTACCTTTCGGGCAAAACCGGAATCGGTAAATTTGCTTCATGATATGGGGGTTGATATTGTATCTTTGGCGAACAATCATGCTTATGATTATGGAGAAACTGCCCTGTTGGATACGTTGGATATTCTACAGGAAGCAGAGGTTCCCTATGTGGGTGCTGGACGCAATCTTCAGGAAGCGATAAGACCGGTGTATTTTATTGCCAATGATATTAAAATTGCTTATGTATCAGCAACCCAAATAGAGCGTCTGGACAATCCTGATACAAGAGGTGCAACGGATGAAACCCCGGGAGTATTCCGGTGTTGGAACCCGGAAAAACTTTTGGAAGTGGTGCGGGAGGCTAAGGAGAATAGCGATTTTGTAATTGTTTATATCCATTGGGGAACGGAGAATACGGTAGAGCTTGACTGGGCACAGCTGGATCAAGCTCCTAAAATTGCAGAAGCAGGAGCTGATTTAATTATAGGCGATCACCCTCACTGCCTTCAGCCGATACAATATGTAAATGATGTTCCGGTTATCTATAGCTTGGGCAACTTCTTGTTTAATTCCAGACAGATAGATACCTGCCTGGTAAAAGCGGTTATTGATGACGAGGGATTAAAAATGCTTCAATTTATTCCGGCACTGCAGAAAGAATGCGTAACTTCTATGCTGCATGGAGAAGAGAAGGAAAGAGTGATTTCTTATATGAACTCTATTTCACCTGGGATAGTAATTGATTCCGAAGGATATATAAAGAAACA
>CAYXCV010000262.1:0-2455 GCA_964463365.1 uncultured Kineothrix sp. | reverse complement strand
CTATATTAAAATATCATATATTCCATGCAACAAAATTGGTATAGATAAAGATTCTGTTTTAATATATATACAAGAAAATAATACACTTAATGGAATTCTTATTAAAAGTAATGCTGCAAACCCACCATCTGAATGGAACAATGCTCCAAAAATAGCTGCTACAATTAGTACTGCAATATACTCTGATTTAAAAAATAATTTAATTTTTTGATATAAAATGGCGCGGAAAAATATTTCTTCTCCTATACCAACAAAAATAAACTGCAATACATTAGCCCCTTCAATATTATTAATCCTATTTTTTAATATAAAGATTATGATTAATGCAATGACACCTATACCCGCTAAAATATCCTGATACTTTTTTTTATTACTACATATTCCAATTTGTTTTAATGAGCTTGATGTCAGTTTTATTGGCAAAATGCATAAACTTAATATAATTGGTATTCCATATAAACATATAATTTGCCCGTATACATTATTTATAATTTCCGTTTTGATGAAAATTCCATAACTCATTAACAGCATAAAGAAAAGAGCTATTCCCGGAACACAAATAAGTATTATAATCTCAATCAGATTTTCCCCTTTATCTTTCATTAATTAAATCTCTAATCTTTCAAATTTTTTTTCTGTAAATATAAGAACTATACCTGCAAGTACCAAATAAATGATTCCATATATTAATACTCCTGCAGTGGATATTTCCGATCTATTGAATAAATCTGCAATATATAATGGATCTGCAAATTTTATAACCGGAACATATTGTAGTACAATAAATGCCATAGATAATACAATTCCTATTAATAAACTTTGCCCACTACTGTAATACATACAAAGTAGCACTTCCACACTAGAAATTATTATAAGCTGTACAAAATATAAAAAGTCCGTTGAAAAACACATTAAAAAATCATCAATTCCATCAAGGAACATCGAACCATGTTCCGGACTTGCCACGCATAAATAATATACTATAATAGAAGTTAAATATAATATTATATATGATAATATTATGAGTATAAGTATGGAAATATATTTTGCATAAATAGATTTTTTACGATTATATGTTTCTAATAAAATAAACTTTATTTGTCCACTTTCTTTTTCTTTACCAAAATAATTTGATATTAAAATAACAAATAATATATTCGTTATTCCTGTCAATCCCAGCAGACCCCAGCACATGGAGCCGAAAGTTATCGCTGAAAAATTCCCCTCAATGGTTACACTACTTGAACCTCTTACATTAGAAATTCCATAAAATAGTGGCAATGCAGCAAATAAAATTAACATTCTTGTTGATGATCTATTAACCGTTTTGTAACACTCCATTTTGACTGCAGACAAAAAATCCATACTCCTACCTTACCTTTTCAATTCATATTTTATAACACTTTGATAATATGCATTTGAATCTATTAATTCTTCGTGAGTTCCTTTGCCCACAATGCACCCATTTTGCAGTACCAAAATTCTATCAGCATCAATAACAGTGCGTAATCTGTGCGCAATAATCAAGGTTATTCTCCCTTGATATAAATTTTCTAAAGATTTTGAAATTTGCTGTTCTGATTCTGCATCAAGGTTAGCTGTGATTTCATCTAGCAATAAAATGTCTGGATTCCTCAAAAACATTCTTGCTATAGCAATACGCTGCTTTTGCCCTCCAGAAATCAATTCACCTTTTTCACCTACATAAGTATCAAAACCTTCTTTCTGAGTTTTCACATATTCATAAATATTAGCTTTTTTTGCTGCCTCTACTAAATCTTCTTCTTTAATATTTCTATCTATTCCATACAACATATTATCCCTTATTGTTCCTGAAACAAGCATTTTATCTTGAAAAACATAGCCAATAATATTTCTCCATTCCTTCAAATGAATAGAATTAATAACTTCATTACCCCACAATATTTCACCTTCTGTTACCATATAAAATCTTTCTAAAAGTGAAAATAATGTTGTTTTACCTACACCGCTTTCTCCAACAATAGCAATTTTTTCATTTACATTTGCCGAAAAAGAGATACCTTTTATAATATCTTTTTTATCATATCCAAATTTCACATTATTGAATACCAGTTCTTTTTTATATCGCTTTACAGGATGCCCATCAGTTATTTCTGAACTAACTTTAAATATTTCATTCACCTTTTGCAAAGCACCTTGCAACTCTTTATATTCCATATAAAAATTTCCTATTATTTCTACCGGTTCAATAGCATTAACTAAATATAACGCAAAAATAATAATTGTACCTGTAGTAATATAACCCATTTGAACTCGATAAGCTCCTATACCACAAATTAAAAATAAAGCTAGAGATGTAATTCCTCCCATTAGCGGAGATAACATAGCCTGAATCATATTATATTTCTTTGAATTAAAGAACCACTCTTCCATCTTAGCTTTAACTCTTTCTTCTTCACTTCTTTCTCCATTA
>CAYXCV010000261.1:0-2460 GCA_964463365.1 uncultured Kineothrix sp. | reverse complement strand
TAATCGTCGTAAATACAAGTGTGTTTGCAAACCCGCATATGCCCTTTACAAAAAAGGCACATGCGGTAGCAATTATCATAAAAATGTCCATTGGTTAAAAAGTCTTACTGTCCCATTGCAAAGGTTACAGTATCTTGTGCTGTCTGCAATTCTTTTGCAACATCTGAACCTGATACAATGTTTGTTATTGCTGTTGCAACTGCATCACGTGCTTCGTAGAAATAAACACCTGTGTTACATGCCGGAATTTTTCCTGCATAATCGATGATTTTTGCATAAACAGCATCACCACCGAAGAAATCGTTAGAAAGACCATACATCTCACTATCACCTGCAGGTAAATAACATGCAATAGCACCTGTGTCCAAAATACTTTCGTAGAACTCAACGCTTCCACCAAATGTACTTCCAAGGAAATCTGCCGCAAGGTCTACATTTTTACAAGCTGCTGTAACTGCCCAGCTGGAACCGCCCTGATTTGCATAGTTAGTTGCTGAAGCCGCATTATCAAGCTTAGGCATATTGGTTACTCCCCATTTTCCTGCCTGATCCTCTGCTGCCTGGATGGATGCCATTATCCAGCATCCGTTAATGGTACCAGCTACTGCCTCACTGTTTAATGTACCAATATATTGATCCCAATCGTTCACTTCCACCAGTACGCCTGATTTCACAAGTTCTGCATATGTAGCCATTACTTCTTCTAAAATAGCATTATCTACAACCTGTGCATTGCCACTTCCGTCAAAGAAACTGCCGCCTGCTGATTGAAGCATCATAACAATTACATCAGACTCTCCGCCTACGCATGAAAACATAGGTTTTCCCGTCTTCTCAAGAACCACTTTACCTTTTTCAATAAAATCAGACCATGTAATATTTTCAAAGTCTGAAATTGTATATCCTGCTTGCTCTAACAAATCTGTTCTGTAGCAAGCGATAACAGCACCATTGTCAAAAGGAACTCCGTAATTTTTGCCGTCTACCGTAGAGAATCCCACCTTACCTGCTGAAAACTGGCTATAGTCAATACTCGTACTTGTTAAATCAACAAATGCATCCGGATAACTGATTACGTTTTTCTGGAATGCGTTATCTTGCATTAAAACGATGTCAGGTAATGTATCTATGTTTCCTGAGGTAGCTGCTGTTGTCATTTTTGTCTGTACATCAGCCCAAGGAGTTTCTATCACTTCTAAAACAAAATTCGGATGATCTTTCTGATATACTTCCGTTGCCTTGTTCATTGCGTTGATGTTAAATGCAGGATCCCAACACCATACTGTAAGCTTCTCTTCTCCGGATGCGCTATCTGCTGCCGGTGCTTCGGTTTTTTCTGTCTCAGTTGTTTCTGCCGCTTTGGTCGTTTCCTTTTCTGTGTCTACTGTTTCCGCGCTGCTGCCACATCCCGTCAATAAGGAAACGGATAATGCTGTTGTAAGAATAATACTTAACAATTTTTTCTTCATTTTCTTTCCTCCCAATAATCTCTTTTTTTATCATGTTCCGAACGATGCTATCGTTTGCGCAATCGCTTGTTCTGTAATAATCATACTAAATTGATCTATTGTTGTCTATTGACAAATCAACCCTATGTTTCATAATTTTTTCTATCTTTATGCATAAGATTCGTACCATTTTTACACCGTCTTTGCGCACTTTCGCGCACGCTTGTCGTAAAATGCGCGCAACTGCATGTCCGCGTTTATTTAGTGGAATCCCTGAATATAATTTCATAGCCCAAGAGTGTTCTGACCTCCACTTTGCTGCCGTTTATCATATCAAGTAACACTTTACAAGCCACACTTCCTAACTCTATGGCATCAAATCGGATGGAAGTAATGGAAGGAGTATTATCCTCTAAAACTTCACTATCATAGCAGGATACCACCTTAATCTGCCCCGGTACCCTTATATGCTCACGTCTGAGTTTTGTAAGAACCCATCTGCATAAGGCATCATCCATACATAATATGCCATCAATCTTATTGATAATAATCTCATCAACTACCTTTTCCGCCCGCAGCTTATTCTCCACATTCAAGTATACATTGTCAGGGTTGACCCTTATATGATTATCTTCCAAACCGGAACAGTAACCGTTAAATCTTGCATTGGTAACAACATGGCTTTTATTGTTTCCTATAATTGCGATTTTGCGCATTCCTTTTAAAACCATGGTGGAAACCATATCCCTGCATGCTTCTTCGTGGTCATTATCAATCTGTATGACTTCCGGATCATCAATGCTGCCTATGGTTACAAAAGGTACCTCAGCCTCTTTTAAATATTTAACAAAGACATCATCCACATAAGTTCTTGTCAGTACAAACCCGTCTACTTTATGATTGTTAACAAGCTTTTTAAGGCTGCCTATGTCCCGATCCCCCGCCATTACAATCATTGTATCGTAATCATTGAGCATAGCGATTTCTGTAATACCAATCATGCAGCGCTGAA
>CAYXCV010000260.1:0-2472 GCA_964463365.1 uncultured Kineothrix sp. | reverse complement strand
GAGCAATGATACAAACGCAGATAATAATTATATCTACTTGGGAAGGTTTCCGTATTCCCAATTCCTCTAACAGCACTTTTTCCTTCTTTATTAATAAAAAAGTAGGAATTATAATAAATGAAAACGGTAATACAATTAGACTTTGAACAATTTCATTCTTGTTCCCCGGCAAAAACAAAAAGATAAAGCTCGTTATCATAACTAAGATTGTTGGAATTACTGCCATTAATATTAGAAAAAATATATAATCAATGCTTATCTTTTTCATTATAAATCACTCTTTTCAAATTTTTTTATACCTAGAATTATGCTTACCATTGAGTAATACTCCCTTTCTCTATTGATAATCTTATATTACATCTCTAATATTAATATTCGCACCGCCTAATGTTAAAATTACATAAAAAAACACTGCCTGATGCAGTGTTTTTATCACTTTTCTATTTTTATACTATGGCAAAGTAATTATAAATGCTTTCGTATACCCTTGCCATCCTTGCTCCAAATACAATGTTCCATTATGCAACTCTATAATCTTTTTTGTTATTGATAATCCTAGTCCACTGTTATGCCTGTCAGGATTTCTTGATTGATCACCACAGACAAATGGTTCAAAAATTCTATTATGAATATCCGGCTGTATCGGATTCCCACTATCAGCAATAATAATCATTTTGTCCTTTGTAAGGCGTACCAAAGCGTTTATTCCAGGTGGGTTGTGCTGTAGTATATTATTTAATAGGTTTACAATGGCCCGTTTAAATATTTTTAAATCAATTTCCGCATCTATTTTTTCTTCCGGTATATCTATCGAAAGATTAATCTCGTTTTCCTCATAAATTAGTATTCTTTCGATAATCACTCTTCTCAGGTATTCTCCTAAATCACAATGAGTCATTGTTGGTTGAAAATCTGCCTGTTCAAATCTTGTATAATCTAAAAGTAAATCAATCAGTTCACCCAAATTAGAAGCATTTTCATTAATAATTCGTACATATCTATTTAACTGATTTTCTTTTGCCTTTCCTTCAAGTATCGCAGAAGAATAGCCCTGGATAATCGTAGTAGGTGTTTTTAGATCATGACCTAGATCACTAAATAATTGTTGTCTTTGCAGATACGAATCCTTCTTTTCCTCTTCCATATTATATAATTTTTTTACCATAATATTAAAAGAGTCTTTGATTTCAACAAATTCAGAGACTGCATTATAATCAACTTCTGCTGTATAATCGCCTGTACTTATTTCATAAAATGCATCCTTTAACATATAAATAGGATTGGTAAGCTTCCGCTTCATATAGTAGGAAAGCCCCCAGACAGCAAGTATATAGCCGGCCATTATTACTAATATTCCGCCAATATAAATAAGTATTATATTTTTAATACCACCCCTCATGTTGATAACTGTTGTCGTTACCTCTACATTTTTTTCCGGTAAGCAAAGAATTCCCAGACATTCATTTCCTAATTTGTCAGTAAAATATTTTGAACTAGCGTATATTTGATTGCCATTTCTTTGCAAACTACCTTTCGTTAGCTCTATTAACTCCCGTTGGGTGTATTTTACTAATTCATTATCGTTGGTTGTATATATTACATTAAGTTTATCATCAAGTATACTAATCCAGCCCCCCAGACTGTTTATATGACTGATATCAATGTTTTCATAATTTTCATCAATTAATGTATCCGCAAAATAATTCTGCGCCTCCGCTAACAGGTATTTATTTCCCATCAATCGAATGAAAAAATTAGCAAGTGTAAAGACTACAAGAATAAGCATAGAAAACAAGATAAAATTTCTTATTAAAAACTTACTGATATTTATATTTTCATTTTTCAAATCGATACCCCAATCCTCTTACAGTCTTAATCATCTGTGGGTTTCTAGGATCCTTTTCTATTTTATCACGTAGTTTACTTATATAAACTACAACTGTATTATCAGTAAACAAATATTCATCTTCCCAAACCAACTCAAATATTTGGCTCTTTGTGAATACTCTTCCAGGTTCTGTCATAAAAAGCTTTAACATTTTATATTCGGTATATGTCAAATCTATTTCTTCATTTCCTTTATAAAGTTTGCACTCACGCTGATCCAGAGTCAAATCTCCTATTACAATTCTTTCATCCTTTTTTTTCTTTGATCCTCCAAAATCATAAAATCGTCTCATTTGCGCATTGATTCTCGCCGCCAACTCCAATGGATTAAAAGGCTTTGTCACATAATCATCTGCACCTAGATTAAGTCCTAAAATCTTATCATTATCATGATTTTTAGCTGATAATATAATGACTGGTATATTACTCTTTTTTCTCAATTTTTTGATAACTTCATATCCATTCAACTGTGGAAGCATAATATCCAGCACAACAAAATGAATTTCTTCTTTCTCAAAAATATCTATAGCATTCTTTCCGTCATAGGCCACATAAATATGGTATTCTTCATGTTCTAAGTATAGC
>CAYXCV010000259.1:0-2515 GCA_964463365.1 uncultured Kineothrix sp. | reverse complement strand
TCTATCAGCGCTCCACCTGCTTTAATCAGGAATAAACCGATAGTATAAGCAAAACCGCCTGCTGTAAAGCCTGCAACTTCACCTGCCATAGCTGCAGGTGCTAAAATGTAACCAACACCCATCAAAATACCACATACCGGAAGACATGCAACCGGAAGCATTAATGATTTACCTAGTCTCTGTAAATATTTTAACATAATAAACGTACCCCCTTGTTTAGTTTTATTCTGCCCTGGCCGCAGAACATGATACTCTTATTTATTCAAAAGGATTTTCATCCTAAGAATACTAATTATAAACTATCTTCAAAAAATTTCTTTAAAGCCGCTGCTGCTTCTGCCTCATCCGGTCCCTCAGCACGGCAGGTAACTGTTGTTCCCTTTTTCGCACCTGCACCCATAAGTGCCATTATTTTTTTAGCATCTGCCTGCTTTGCGCCTGTATCAACTGTAATTGTACTTTTAAAAGTAGATGCTAATTTTACAAGCAATCCTGCAGGTCTGGCATGAATGCCCAATTCATCCTTAATTGTATACTTGAATTCTTTCATAATCCTATTCTCCTTTCTGTCATAATACAAAATCATTTATAGTAAAAACATCTTTACTATCACCTTTTAATTTCTATAATGTCATCGCCAGCATTTACATCTGTATCTGTAAATCCAATGATTTCAGAATACTCATCCGTATTACATACAACAACAGGAGTAATTACATCATAACCGGCAGCCTTAATTTTATCCAAATCAGCTTCCATAAGTAAATCCCCTTTTTGTACCTTTTGATCATCTTTTGCTATAATCTTGAAGCCATCACCTTTTAATGCAACAGTGTCTAATCCCACATGCACCAGAAGCTCTACACCTTCATTTGTGGTCATACCTACCGCATGACCGGTAGGGAACATCGTTGTAATCACCCCATCTGCCGGAGCATATACTTTACCGTCTTCCGGTATAATCGCTACACCTTTTCCAAGAATTTCATCTCCGAAGGTAGGATCGCTTACTTCCTTAATTTCTACACATTTTCCTTTCATGGGTGACACAATGGTAATTCCTTTTTTCTTAAAAACGTCAAATAATCCCATACACTTCCTCCTATCATATACTTGTTATTTATGAATATAAATCATTAATTCTTTTTACATTCAATGTTAAATATATACTCTCTTCTTCTGTCATTGAGCAGTTATATTTTTCTTCAATAAATTTATTAACCTTACGAATCAAGTCATATTCATTCTTACAGTGCTCACGTACAAATTGAAAAAGAATTTCATCACCTTTGCTTTGTTTCGGAGATTCTGTAAGCATTCTGTGTACTAAATATTTAAAGTTTATTGCCAATTGATCTTTGTGATTCGATTCCATCGTACTTTCCGACAATTCATCATTAATAATTTCCATCATTTCCCTAATCATCTGTGTTAAAGTGAATGTCGTACTTATGGCCGAGTTGAATTCTGCATTTACAATATGAATTGCAATTGATGCTGCTTCATCTTCAATTAATTTAATTCCTGTTTTTTTCTCAATTAAGTATAGTGCATGACATCCCACCATATATTCATTGGGATAGAACATTTTTATTTCTTCAAATAATGCGTTATTAAAAACCATGCCTTCTTTAAATCGGTCAATTGCAAAACTGATATGATCCGTTAATGTTAGATATACACTTTCATTTAGTTCTTCTTCTAATGTCACTTTTGCATAAGCAATAATTTCATTAGATACTTGAACATATTCCATTGGCAGCTTTTTCAGAAGTTCTTTAAACTGCTCTAAACTATCTTTATTATCTAATTTATATATTTTCTCAATTTTGCTTTGGTCAATCATTTGTCCCAGTTTCTTGCCAAAACCGAGACCACATCCCATAACGATTAACTCGTTACCATCACTATCTTTAGTTGAAACAATATTATTATTGATTATTTTTTCTATTTTCATACGTATTTCCCGTTGTAATAAAAAAACCAAACCTTATAAATTAATCTTATCAATGTTCGATTAATCTATAAAATCTGGTTTTGCCTGCTTTCCAGTAACAACCCATTGTTTTCTCGTTCAACGTTCTGAGTACATAATATCAATATTAACAAATATTGTCAACCCTCTATGAATATTTTTTGTTATTTTTGTTTTATATATTTCATTTTACAAGCTAAATATTGTGTATTATTGCTTAAATTTTATGTTTTTATATAATAAGTTTGGTTAATTGAACAATATTAATCAAAATATGCCAGATAAATACAAAATGGTATGGATTGAATTTATATTATTGTCGATTTGTATAAAAATTTAATATTATACGAGTAAGAATGTCTAATATGACATTAATAAAAGTAAATACAACTAGAAAAAATCTTGAATAATCCATTGACCTAAATATAAATAACCAAAACATAATAATCATGAATCCAATTATATTTGATATTATTATATCACGTATTACTAAACTTATTTTTATTAAATATGTAATAGTATAAACTTTGAATAAATAAT
>CAYXCV010000258.1:0-2535 GCA_964463365.1 uncultured Kineothrix sp. | reverse complement strand
GGATGGCCAATGGCAATCTACTTAACTGATTTAGTAAATAAAATCAATGGCGGTACAATTGATATTGTTGCAGAAGCAGTAAATAATGGTGATTTCAGTGCACCTGCATTTAAAGAAGCGACAGAGCTTTTGAGAAATTCCGCAGAAGCTGGTTTATTCCAGGATGGTTATGACTATCAGGACTACGGAACAGCAATGAACTTATTCACCAACGGTCAGGCAGCAATGTTCTATATGGGAAGCTGGGAATCTTCTATGGCACTTAATGAAGACATTCCGGAAGAAATCAGAACAAACATCCGCGTGTTTACTATGCCTGTAGTTGAAGGCGGCAAAGGCGGAGCAAATGATATCGCAGCATGGAACGGCGGAGGATATGCGGTAGGCGCAGAATCTAAAGTAAAAGAAGAAGCTATTAAATTCTTGAATTATTTATATCAGCCGGATAAACTTTCCAAATATGGTTGGGAAAATGGTGTTGGAATGTCAGCGCAGGATCAGTCAGCATATATGACCGGAGATGAAACAGAGCTTCAGAAACAGATTGTTGAGATTGCGAATAACGCATCAAGCTTATCAGGCACCCCTATAAATGACTGTGGACCTTCTGCATTTAAGACTAGCATTGAAAGTGAAATTCAAAGCGTAACAAATGGTACCAGTACAGTGGATGATTTCTTAGAGGTTATTGGGAAAGCTTGCCAATAAAGAACTATAAATGAGAGCTGTCCTGAAATAAATAATTCAGGGCAGCCCTTTTATTACGTGTAACCGGCGATGCTTGGCTACACTGCTCCGCTTAAGATATGCAGCTTGCGGAGAATCTGGCATCTATAATGATTCGGAGGGACAGAACATGAAGAAACTATATAGCAATAAATTGGTCATTGTAAGCCTGATATTTCCTGCAATTGTAGTATTCCTATTCGCCATACTTACTCCAATATGTTTAAGTATTTACTATGGATTTACTGATTATTCGGGAATGGGTACAGCAACCCTGGTGGGCATGAAAAACTATAAAGCTCTGGCACAAGATAAAACTTTCTGGAAATCTCTTTGGCATTCACTGCTATTAGCAATTGGATTCATTTGCATACAGCATCCGCTGGCAATGATCGTTGCTGCGGTTTTAGATAAGCTTCAGGGAAAAGCAGAGGGATTTTTCAGATGCATATACTTTATTCCTAACGTAATATCGGTGGCAGTCATTGCATATCTTTGGAAATTTATATATAATCCGGACTTCGGACTTTTGAATAACATTTTAAAAGCATTTGGTTATACAGGAAAGATTAACTGGTTTGATTCAAAAATTGCGATTTGGTCGGTACTTGTAGTCCTGATCTGGCATGGATTCGGATGGGGAATGTTGATTTATTATACAGGAATTAAAAACATAGACCCTGTTTTATACGAGGCAGCTGCCATAGACGGAGCCAATAATCGTCAGGCTTTTCTTAGAATTACCTTGCCTCAGATGAAATCAGTAATCCAGGTAAATGTGACAATGGCAGTTATCTCAGCACTCAAGCAAATGGAGACGGTTTACCTTTTAACAAATGGAGGACCAGGAAATAGTACCCAGTTTACAGCGAATTACCTGTATCAACAGGCATTTAAAGCATTTAAATATGGTTACGGTAATGCCATTAGTGTTGTGTTTATTATTATCTGTATTGCTACGACAATATTCCTCAACTTTATTTTTGCAGAAAAAAATGAAAAAAGGAAGGCGGTGTCATAGATGCAAGAAGATAATAGAAAACTAACATTTGGAAAACTAACTCTTTGGGTCGTACTTTCAGTCGTTGCAATTATTCAGATTTTCCCTCTGATTTGGCTGATAAATTTTTCTTTGGCAAGCAGTAATGAGATGTTTACCAGCGGTTTGCTTATCATACCGAAGAAAATTCAATGGGGAAATTATGTTAAGGCATTTATAGACGGACATTTTCTACAGTATTTAAAAAACAGCTTTTTAATCAATGGCTTAGCTATGATTTGCGTAATTATTATCTCCATTATGGCAGCTTATGCATGCCGCAGAATGAAATGGAAACTCAGCGGTATTGTGAAAACAATCTTACTGCTTGGAATGATGATACCTATTCATGCTACGTTATTGCCAAACTACAAAATCTATAATATGCTGAATCTAACAGATACAATATGGGCGCTTCTAATCCCGTACATTGCTTTTTCACTTCCACAAGCGATGTTCCTAATGACGAGTTTCCTTGATTCGATACCATTGGAATTAGAAGAGGCAGCAGTAATAGACGGATGCGGTATATATAGAATTGTATTTCAGATTGTGACACCGATGTTAAAGCCATCCATTGCAACAGTTTCCATTATGACATTTTTGAATAACTGGAATGAATTTATGATGGCAAGTACATACTTAAGTTCTCCCAAGTGGAAAACACTTCCGTTCTCCGTATTAGAATTTACAGGACAATATTCTTCTAATTACGCTGTTCAATTTGCAGTTATGGCATTAACTGCTGCGCCCGCTGTTATTGTTTATAT
>CAYXCV010000257.1:0-2555 GCA_964463365.1 uncultured Kineothrix sp. | reverse complement strand
GTACTTCATCAAAACCCTTGCTGGGAATACCTTTTTCTGATAGGATATGGAGAGAAAGAAGATAAGTACGGTGAAGAAGGAGCATTTCAGCGAGATACATCTATTGAAGAGCTCAGGGAATGCTTCTGGCTGGCAATTCAGAAATATCTGCCTCGTATCAATCATTTTACCGTTGTAACCGACAAACCGGAGTTGTATGAGGATATTTCAAATTATATTTATCAGGAATATGGTATTCCGACAGCTTATACTTCTAAGCTTCAAAAGAATCTGGGAAAAACGAAAAAGACAGTTATTGTAGACGGCAGACATTACTATAAGCCACCTTACCCCATGATACCGGAAGAGGCCTTTTATATTGATTTATGGTCTGAAAAAGATAAGCAGTATCTCCTGGAAACAAAACGCAGGGATATCCGCTATTTGTCAGCTGTGAAATTCCTTGACACTATTGCTAATAATGGGTATAATATCATAGCTAATCAGACTTAATAATATATACAAAAATAATATAATATTGTTAATTGGGAAAGGTGACATAAAGATGGAAGAGAAGAAGAATATTTTAACTTACGAGGGGCTAAAAAAGTATGAAGATGAACTTCATGACTTAAAAGTAGTAAAGAGACAGGAAGTAGCGCAGAAAATAAAAGAAGCCAGAGAACAGGGCGATTTATCAGAAAACGCTGAATACGATGCAGCCAAGGATGAGCAGCGTGACATAGAAGCAAGAATTGAAGAATTAGAAAAAATCTTGAAGAATGCAGAAGTAGTTGTAGAAGATGAAGTGGATCTGGATAAGATTAGCGTAGGCTGTAAAGTAAGAATTCTGGATATGGAATACAAAGAAGAAGTGGAATATAAAATTGTAGGCTCTACAGAAGCAGATAGCTTAAAAGGAAGAATTTCCAATGAATCTCCGGTTGGAAAAGCCTTAATGGGTGCGAAAGCCGGAGCTACCGTAAGTGTAGAGACACAGGTTGGTATATTAAAGTATAAAGTTCTTGAGATTCAGCGCTCTAGCTCTAATTAAGTATTATAAGCGCAGGCAGGAAGATTATAAGAAAAGGAGTGCATAAAGTGGGAGAAACACGAAACACACAGGAACAGCAGCCGGAACAGGATATACACCAGTTACTTAAGGTAAGACGTGAAAAGCTTGCAGCACTGCAAGAAGGCGGCAAGGACCCGTTCCAAATAATGAAATATGACGTTACACACCATAGTGCTGCTATAAAAAACGACTTTGAGACTTTAGAAGGTAAGTCAGTATCCATTGCAGGACGTATTATGTCTAAACGTGTGATGGGTAAAGCTTCCTTTTGCAATATACAGGACTTACCGGGAAATATTCAGTCCTATGTAGCAAGAGACAGCATTGGTCAGGAATCTTACGCCGATTTTAAGAAATATGACGTAGGTGATATTATTGGTATTAAGGGTGAGGTTTTCAAGACGAAAACCGGCGAAATTTCTATTCATGCTTCTGAGATTACGTTACTTTCCAAAAGCCTTCAGATTCTTCCTGAGAAATATCATGGACTTGTAAATACAGATATCCGTTATCGCCAAAGATACACCGATCTTATTATGAATGAACAGGTAAAGGATACCTTTGTAAAAAGATCACAGATTATCAGTTCTATCCGCCGTTATTTGGACGGACAAGGTTTTCTTGAGGTGGAGACACCGATGCTCGTATCCAATGCAGGCGGTGCTGCGGCAAGACCCTTTGAGACACACTATAATGCACTGAATGAAGATGTGAAGCTTAGAATCTCCTTAGAGCTTTATTTAAAGAGATTGATTGTAGGCGGACTTGAGAAAGTATATGAGATCGGAAGAGTGTTCCGTAATGAAGGATTGGATGCAAGACACAGTCCGGAATTTACCTTAATGGAATTATATCAGGCTTACACAGATTATAATGGAATGATGGAGCTTACCGAGAACCTATTCCGCCATGTAGCACAAGAAGTGCTTGGTACTACACTTATAAAGTATGGTGATGAGGAAATAGATTTTGGCAAGCCTTTTGAAAAAATAACAATGATTGATGCTGTTAAGAAATACACAGGCATTGATTTTAATGAGATTAAGACAACGGAAGAAGCGAAAGCTCTTGCGGATGAAAAAGATGTGCATTATGAAGGCAGACATAAAAAAGGTGATATTTTAAGCTTGTTCTTCGAAGAATTCGTGGAAAATCATCTGGTACAGCCTACTTTTGTCATCGACCACCCAATAGAAATCTCTCCACTTGCTAAGAAGAAACCGGATAACCCGGAGATGGTAGAGCGTTTCGAGTTGTTTATCACATGCCGTGAAATGGCAAATGCATATTCCGAGTTAAATGATCCCCTTGACCAGCGTGAACGCTTCCTTGCACAGGAAGAACTTAAGGCTCAGGGTGATGAGGAAGCCAACAGCATCGATGAAGACTTCCTGAATGCTCTTGATATCGGTATGCCTCCCACAGGCGGCATTGGATTCGGTATTGACCGTTTGGTTATGCTCCTTACCGACTCACCGGCGATTAGGGACGTTTTGTTGTT
>CAYXCV010000256.1:0-2580 GCA_964463365.1 uncultured Kineothrix sp. | reverse complement strand
TAGCTAAAAATAATAATAAAAAACACTTGCAATTTTAAAAATGAAAAAGTATAATAAACGCGTATGGAATGCAGATGTTGGAGGCTAGAGTTTCCATGCAAATATTTATGGCAGCACAAGCTGCATTATTGATTGAGTTAGAAGCTCAAATTTTATAAGTTGGTCACTTATAACCACTGTGTATACTTACACATCAACTTGTGAAACGGTCAATAAGAGTATTAAAAGTGAAATATTTGCTATATAGACTCGAAAACCTGAATATCTGTAATGCTTAAACAGACACAATCCCATAATATGCTTATAGGAAACCTATTTGTTTATATTTATTAAGCGAAGCTATTGCGCAATAGCTTTCCTTTGATAAAAGTAGCTTTCTTAAGAGTTGGGTTAGTATAAATAGCAAACAGAATAGATAACACAAGGTAGGAATGAAGTATGCATTTCTGCCTTTTTTTGTACCTATAAAAACACTGTTCACTTGCGGAGAATCTGCATTTTCGAATTCTTTGCTTTTTAGTTAGAAGGATGTAGGGAGATGTTTGAAATGAAGAAATCAACTACAACAGAAAGAAAGACAACAAGAATATTGTCACAGGAATCGGCTCCTATTTATGAGGCATTGCAACGCTTTAGAAGGATGCGCATCGTGCCCTTTGATGTTCCCGGTCATAAGCACGGAAGAGGTAATCCGGAGCTGGTGGAATTATTGGGAGAAAAATGTGTAGGCATTGATGTCAATTCCATGAAGCCGCTGGATAACCTATGCCATCCTATTTCTGTAATCCGGGATGCGGAGGAATTAGCGGCAGAGGCATTCCATGCACACCATGCATTTCTAATGGTAGGGGGGACGACATCTGCCGTGCAGGCAATGGTACTTTCCTGTTGTAAAAAGGGAGATAAGATTATCCTTCCCAGGAATGTTCATAGAAGCGTGATTAATTCCCTTGTGCTTTGCGGAGCAAAGCCCGTTTATGTGAATCCGGATGTGGATGTGAACCTGGGTATTTCCTTAGGAATGAAGGTATCTCAGTTAGAACAGGCGATTATAAATAATCCTGACGCCGTTGCCGTGCTTGTAAATAATCCTACATATTATGGAATTTGTTCGGATCTTAAGACGATTGTAGAGCTGGCTCACAAGCATGGGATGAAGGTGCTGGCGGATGAGGCTCATGGAACCCATTTTTATTTTGGAGAAAATATGCCTATATCGGCTATGGATGCGGGTGCTGATTACGCCTCAGTTAGTATGCATAAATCAGGGGGAAGTCTGACCCAGAGCTCCTTACTGCTCATAGGTCCTAACGTGAATGAGGGGCATGTTCGGCAGATTATTAACCTGACACAAACAACAAGCGGTTCTTATTTGCTGTTATCAAGCCTTGATATTTCCAGAAGGAATCTGGCGTTACGTGGAAAGGAGTCCTTTGCCAAAGTTATACAGTTAGCGGAGTATGCTAGAGAGGAAATTAATAAAATCGGAGGGTATTATGCCTTTTCAGATAAATTAATAAACGGAAACAGTATTTTTGATTTTGATTGTACTAAGCTATCAATTCATACATTGGAAATAGGCTTGGCCGGTATTGAGGTCTATGATATCCTTCGGGACGAATATGACATACAGATTGAATTCGGAGATATCGGGAATATTCTGGCCTATCTTTCCATCGGAGACAGAAGGCAGGAGGTTGAGCGTCTGGTCAGTGCTTTGGCAGAGGTAAAACGCTGTTATCAGAAGGATAAGGCAGGTATGCTGACACAGGAATACATGGATCCCCATGTTGTTGCCACTCCTCAGGAATCGTTCTATGCGGAGAAAGAATCTTTGCCTCTGAATGAAAGCGAGGGCAGAGTCTGCAGCGAATTTGTGATGTGCTATCCGCCGGGAATTCCCATTCTGGCACCGGGTGAAATGATAACGAGAGATATTATAGAATATATCATATATGCCAAAGAAAAGGGATGTTCCTTAACCGGACCGGAGGACGCAGAAATTAATTATTTAAATGTAATTAAAAATGAATAGGAGGTGTAATTTATGGATATGTGGTTTTTCGATGAACATACAGATAATGTAAAATTATCAATTCGCATAGAGCAGCAGCTATTTAGCGCGCAAAGTGAATTTCAAAGGATTGATGTGCTGGATTCCAAAGAATTCGGTAAGATTCTAGTGGCGGACGGCGATTTGATGCTCACTGACAAGGATGAGTTTATCTATCATGAGATGATTACTCATGTGCCTATGGCAGTTCATCCGCAAGTGGAAAATGTGCTTGTGATAGGCGGCGGTGACGGCGGAATTGTAAGAGAGCTTATTAAATATGACACCATTAGAAATATTGATGTGGTGGAAGCGGATCCGCTTCTGATTGAAGTGTGCAGAAAGTTTTTCCCACAGATGGCCTGTAGTATGAATGACTCCCGGGTAGAGATTTTTATTGAAGACGGTTTACGCTTCGTTCGGGCAAAATCAGATGAATATGATTTGATTATTATAGATTCGCCCAATCCCTTCGGTCCCGGAGAAGGTCTTTTTACAAAAGAATTCTATGGAAATTGCTATAACGC
>CAYXCV010000255.1:0-2599 GCA_964463365.1 uncultured Kineothrix sp. | reverse complement strand
GATGCATTATCATTCTTTAGTGGCAAACGTGCAGTAGCAATTGTTACAGCAATGTTTTCTATTATAGCATCGGCAATATTATTCTTTATATGGCCAGTGGTATATGGTGCACTTGTTACACTTGGTAAGACATTTATAGGAATGGGAGCAATAGGAGCAGGTATCTATGCATTCTTTAATCGTTTATTGATTCCTTTTGGCCTTCACCATGCACTGAACTCCGTATTCTGGTTTGACGTTGCAGGTATTAATGACCTTGGTAATTTCTGGGGTAATACAGGCGTATACGGACAAACAGGTATGTATATGACAGGCTTCTTCCCGTTCATGATGTTTGGTCTTCCGGCAGCATGTTTGGCAATGTATCATACGGCGAAACCAGGTAAAAAGAAAGTCGCTTATGGTTTGCTTGCATCCGCAGCATTCTGCTCTTTCTTTACCGGTATTACAGAACCAATCGAGTTTTCATTTATGTTCTTGGCACCGGGCTTGTACTTAGTTCATGCTTTGCTTGCAGGTATTACAGCAGGTATTACGGTAGCACTTCCAATTAGAGCAGGATTCTCATTCTCCGGTGGTTCCATTGACCTTGTATTAAGCTCTTTTACACCGTTGGCACAGAATCCTTGGTTTATACTTTTAATAGGATTGGCAGTGGGTGTTGTTTATTACGTAGTATTCCGTTTTGTAATAACAAAGTTCGATTTGAAAACTCCTGGTAGAGAAGATGACGATGATGAAGCTGAGAAAAAGGTTGTTCTTTCCAACGATAACTTTACAGAAGTAGCAAAAATTGTTCTGGAAGGTCTTGGAGGAAAAGAAAACATTACATCTCTCGATAACTGTGTAACCAGACTTCGTATTGAAATCAAAGATTACACAAAAGTTAACGAGAAGAAGATTAAGACTGCGGGAGTAGCTGGTGTTATGAGACCAAGCAAAACATCAGTTCAGGTTATTGTTGGCACAAAAGTACAATTTGTAGCTGATGAAATGAAGAAGATGTTATAATTTAATTGAATTAGGATATTGACTTAAACTATAAGTCTCACTTTATTCCTGGCATATCGGAAGTCCCTAGGGGACTTCCGATATTAACTTATAAGATAAACTTATCAAGATAAATTTATCTTATAAGTATAAAAACAAAAATTGCAAAAAGGTGACAAGAAAAGATATGGGCATTCGCCTATGAATCATATATACTTAGAGAAGCGCCCATAAAGGGCGGACTGTTGAACAAATTAGCATGTTCAATCAGATGTTTTAAGCGTGAGCAGCACGCAGATAGGAGTAGAATTGAATATAATTAGTGCAAAAGATTACAAAGATATGAGTAGAAAAGCAGCAAATATTATTTCTGCACAGGTTATTGTTAAGCCCCATAGTGTACTGGGATTGGCAACAGGATCCACACCCATTGGAGCTTATGAACAACTAGTTGAATGGTATAACAAAGGTGATCTGGATTTTTCTAAAGTAATTTCAGTGAATCTGGATGAATATAAAAATATTACAAAAGATAATGAACAAAGCTATTATTATTTTATGAATAAGAATTTTTTCAGTAAAGTAAACATAAATAAAGAGAATACTCATCTTCCGGATGGCACAGAGGAGGATAGCGATAAGGCATGCAGTGATTACAATAATGTGATTGAATCTGTAGGTGGAATTGATTTACAGCTTTTAGGTCTGGGTCACAATGGCCATATAGGATTTAATGAACCTGGTGATGAATTTGTTGCTGATACTCACTGTGTTGATTTGGCACCATCTACGATTGAGGCAAATAAGAGATTCTTTGATTCTTATGATGATGTTCCGAAACAGGCATATACCATGGGAATTAAAACAATTATGCAGGCGAAAAAAGTATTGGTTGTTGTAAGTGGAAAAGACAAAGCAGATATCTTAAAGGAAGCATTTTTCGGACCGATTACACCAAAGGTACAGGCATCTATCTTACAATTACACCCGGATGTTACAATAGTTGCGGATGAAGCTGCACTGTCAGCACTTAAATGATTCTAATGAAATGAAAGAGGAAGTGTTCCTATGATTATAAAAAATGCAAGTGTATATACAGAAGAAGGTAAATTTATAAAACAGGATATTTATATTAAGGATGCCCAATTTGTAAAGACAGAGGCAGAAGCTGACGGGGAAGAGATAATCGACGCTGAGGACTGTTTTGCTATTCCTGGTTTGACAGATATACATTTTCACGGATGTGTAGGGTATGATTTTTGTGACGGAACCGCGGAAGCTATTACAAAGATGGCAGAATATGAAGCATCTATCGGTGTTACGTCCATTGTACCGGCAACGATGACTTTAGGTGAAGATACATTGCTTGGAATTTGTGAGACAGCAGCAGCTTATGTTAGGCGCAATAAGAGTGACAAAGCAGCCGATTTATGCGGCATTAATATGGAAGGACCATTCGTTGCAGAAAGTAAGAAGGGGGCTCAGAACGCAGCTTACATTCGTAAGTCTGACATTGCATTATTTGATCGTTTGAATAATGCATCGGGAAATATGGTTAAGCTGGTTGCAATAGCTCCTGAGGAAGAGGGTGCTATGGAGTTTATCCAGG
>CAYXCV010000254.1:0-2610 GCA_964463365.1 uncultured Kineothrix sp. | reverse complement strand
TTAGCACTCACCTCTTGACAGTGCTAACAATAAGTGTTATATTACATATAGAACAAGGAAATAATAAAAACAACCTAAGTTCGTAGCCAAGAAACAATAAACCAATGGCATATCATGATTTATTTAATTAAAGAATGGAGGAATGACTTATGTTAATGCCTAGTATTTTTGGAGAAAACTTATTTGATGACTTTATGGATTTTCCGTTTGACAGAGATTTTTTCGGAAGGCGCAATCCTTTGTATGGTAAACATGAGAAAAACCTGATGAAAACGGATGTAAAGGAAACAGATTCTACTTATGAACTGGCAATTGATTTACCTGGATTTAAGAAAGACGAAGTAACGGCAAAGCTGGAGGATGGATACCTTACCATCAGTGCTTCTAAAGGCATGGAGAAAGAAGAAAAGGATGAGAAGAACGGAACCTTTATTCGCAGGGAACGTTATACAGGACAATGCTCAAGAAGCTTTTATGTTGGTGATGGTGTAAATGAAGATGACATTAAAGCTAAGTTTGAGGACGGCATCCTGAAACTTATGATACCTAAGAAAGAAGCAAAGGAAATAGAGCAAAAGAAATATATTGCAATTGAAGGCTAATGTTAAAAATAAATGAGATTTGTGCAGGATAAAATCTCCGGTCTTTGAAATGAGAATGAGTATTCATAAATTAAGTAACAAAGGAACATGGAGCGTAGTAATGTGACGCTTCATGTTCTTTTGTTATATCAATTTACTATAAAAGAGAAGAGCATTCCACATATCAAGATAAATGAGGTTGACATGTACTAAAATCAAATAATACAATAGTAAATACCAATTCAATCTATACATTAGGAGAGCGGTAACATATGCAACTATCAAATAAGAAGAAAAAAATAAATCATATGCTGCTAATTATTATGCTGCTTTTAGTAGGATGCGGGAGTAAAAAGGAAGAATTGAAACCAGAAACAGACTATGAGAATGATGATTATTCATATATAGCAGAATATGAGTTTTTTTCTATAGATGATATGCCAATTAGTGCAGTTTTTGGAGAAGATGGAACTTTATTTTTTTCTACATATAAACAAAATATAGGCTCCAACTTATTTTATTTACCGCCTGGTGTAAACAAGCCTGTGGAAATTCCACTGGAATCAAAGGACAATAAATGGATTACCAGTAAGGGGAAAGATAAAAAAGGAAATCTTTTGTTTTCCCATGGTCTTTATCAAGATGGGCTGCTGAAGGAACTAGAGCTTGTGAAAGTGAATGTAAATGGTATATTACTTGAAATCGTGGATGTAACAGAGTTTTTTACAGAGATGGAAGGATTTGAAGCAGAGTATCTGCTTGGTGATGAAGAGGGTAATTTTTACATAGGAAATGGAAAAAGTGTATACGTCATTGATTCTGGTGGAGAGTTTCTATATGAACTGAAATCAGAAAAAAATATTATAGATATGTTTTTTACAAAAGATGGAGATATGATGATGGCTCATGTGGGCGAACTGGAAGAAATCATTCCTGAAAAAAAAGCATTAAAGCCTGTTGCCAGTGACATTTCTTTTAAAAATGGTATATATGAAACCGGCAGGGAAAAAGAACTGCTATTTAGCAGCGGCAATACCTTATATACCTGTAATATAAAAGACGGAGAACTTACGGAAGTCCTAAACTGGATGAATAACGATATAGACAGCATTGCGTTAAGGAGCTTTATGACATTGGAGGATGGAAGAATAGTTGCTTTTACATCAAATGGAACGGGAGGAAGAACGGAGTGTGAATTGATTTTTCTTACCAGAAAGAAGCGGTCTGAGGTGCCGAAAAAGACAATCCTTACTTATGGGTGCGCTTTTATAAATACTATCACTAATTCACAAATATTAAGATTTAATAAGATGAGCCAGGAGTATCGGGTGGAAATCAAACAATATGGCGATGAAAGCATGGACTTTGAAAGTCGAAAGATGTTGCTGCAGACGGACATCATTTCTGGAAAAGGTCCGGATATTTTGGACATTGGAGTGTTTTTTTCGGAATCGGAGCGGAATGAGTTAATAGAAATGGGAATTTTGGAAGATTTGAATCCTTATTTTGAGAAGGATGAGAATATGCAACGAGAAGAATACATAGAATCAGTTCTTCATGTTTATGAAAAAGATAACAGGCTCTATGCTATCATGCCTTCATTTGGTATCGAGTTTCTTGCTGGAAGAACAGCCGATATAGGAGAACAAAGTTCTTGGACGATAGAAGAAATGATGGAATTTATGGACAATCAGCCGGATGAAAAGAGAATATTGCCAAGAACCGGTCAAAGAGAAATGCTGGATATATTTCTAAGATTGAATATACAAGAATTCGTGGACTGGGAAAACGGGGCATGCTATTTTGATGGAATAGAGTTTAGACAGCTGTTGGAATTTGTATCCCGTTTTTCCAAAGAAGGAGATAAGGAATTTTATTACTATGAAAATGTAGAGCAGATAAGAAACGGAGAAATCCCCTTATTGGAGGCTGGTGCATTATCCGCACAAGATTTACAGATGACTGAATTTCTGTTTGGAGAGTCAATCAATGCGATTGGTTATCCTACTGATACAGGCAAGGGTGTCAT
>CAYXCV010000253.1:0-2657 GCA_964463365.1 uncultured Kineothrix sp. | reverse complement strand
TTATTCTATATGAAGAATGAGGAAGAGTGCCTATGAGATGTGATGAAATAATAGAAAGCTTGGAAAGGCTTTCACCATCTTCTTTTGCAGAAGACTATGATAATGTGGGATTGCTGGCAGGAAGAGGGGATAAAGAGGTACACAAAGTATATATTGCGCTTGATGCTACGGATGAAGCCATAGAAGAAGCGGTACGGCTGAAAGCCGATATGCTGATTACCCATCATCCGCTCATCTTCTCCCCTTTGCGAAAAGTAAATACGGATGATTTTATCGGAAGAAGAGTTGTAAAGCTGATACAAAACGATATCAGTTATTATGCGATGCATACCAACTTCGATGTTATGGGTATGGCAGATGCGGCTGCGGATGAAATCAGGTTAAAGGACAGACAAGTACTTTCCATAACCTATGAAGATGAAATTGCAAAAGAAGGAATCGGCAGATATGGTCGGCTTCCTCAGATTATGACATTAGAGGAATGTGCATCCTATATAAAACAAATTTTTAATTTGGAAAGTATTAAAATATATGGTGCCCCTGAGGCGGCAATAGAATGGGCAGCTATATCGCCCGGTTCAGGAAAAAGTATGATAAGACCGGCCATAACAGCAGGAGCGGAAGTGCTGATAACCGGAGATATTGAGCATCATGAGGGATTGGATGCAGTAAGTCAGGGACTTAATATCATTGATGCGGGACACTATGGACTGGAGAAGATATTTGTTCCTTATATACAAGAATATGTGAAAAGAGAATATCCGCAGATGATTATTAATACAGCAAAAGAAAAGAATCCGTTTTGGATTATGGTATAAAACAAATTGGGAGGGATATCATGGTTACAGTTACGGTAAATGGCAGTAAAAAACAATATAAAATAGGTACTACTTATGAAACAATTGTTCAGGATTATCAAGAGCAGTATGAGCATCAGATTGCCGTTGTTAGTGTTGACAATAAGATTAAAGAGTTATTTAAAAGAGTGAAAAAAGACTGTGAATTATCTTTTTTTACATTAGCAGATTCCATAGGGCATAAAACCTATGAACGCACAGCAATTATGATATTGATTAAAGCGTTAAGAGATGTTGCCGGTGCTGAAAAGCTTAAAAAAATTAAAGTGGAATTCTCCATAGGTGCGGGTTATTATTGCTTTGTGAAAGGTGATTTCAAATTAGAACCCGAATTTATACGCAAGATCAACGAAAGAATGAGGGAATTGGTAGCGGCGGATATCCCTATTATCAAGCAGTCTTATCCCATCAGTGATGCACTGGAAATATTCCGTAAACAGCATATGAAAGACAAGGAAAAACTCTTTCGTTACAGAAGAAGTTCCTATGTCAATGTTTATTGTCTGGATGGTTATTATGATTATTTCTATGGCTATATGCTTCCCAGAACAGGGTATGTACAGTACTTTGAAGTGCTTGCATATGACGAAGATGGATTGATGTTATTATTGCCGGATCAGCATACGCCGGATAAACTTCCGGTGATGGAACCAAGAGAGAAGCTTTTAGCGACCTTAAAGCGATCGGATGAATGGGGCAATATGGTGGGTATTGATACGGTCGGAGATTTGAATGATCAAATCTGCAAGGGGAATATTAATGATCTTATACTGGTCCAGGAAGCATTACAAGAACGCAGAATCGGAGAAATTGCATATGATATTGTCCAACGGGGTAATGTGAAAGTGGTCATGATAGCAGGACCTTCTTCCTCAGGAAAGACAACATTTTCTCATAGATTATCCATTCAGCTTAAAACCTATGGTCTGTCACCTCATCCTATTGCACTTGATGATTATTTTGTTAATAGGGAGAAAACACCAAGGGACGAAAACGGGAAATATAATTATGAATGCCTGGAAGCAATTGATGTGGAACAGTTTAATAAGGATATGACAGATTTACTTGCCGGGAAAACGGTAGAGCTGCCAAGTTTTAACTTTAAAACAGGCTTACGGGAATATAAGGGGAATTATAAAAAACTGGAACCTGAAGAAGTGCTTGTAATAGAAGGAATCCATGGACTGAATGATGCGACTTCTTATTCTCTGCCCGATGATAGCAAGTACAAAATATATATCAGTGCGTTAACAAGTATTAATATAGATGAGCACAATCGAATACCGACGACTGATGGCAGGCTGCTTCGCCGTATGGTACGTGATGCAAGAACGAGAGGAACTTCTGCGCGACAGACCATTAGTATGTGGCCATCTGTGAGAAAGGGAGAAGAAAAATATATTTTCCCTTTTCAGGAGAATGTGGATGCTATGTTTAACTCAGTGCTTATCTATGAGTTAGCAATCTTAAAACAATATGCAGAGCCTTTGTTATTTGGAATTGAGAAGGGTGAGCCGGAGTATTATGAGGCCAAAAGACTGCTTAAGTTTTTAGAATATTTTATAGGTGTCAGCAGTGATAACTTGCCTAATAATTCTATTTGTCGGGAATTTGTGGGCGGAAGTTGTTTTCATCATTAATTATTTGTGGTAAATTATATATAGTAATGTGAATTGTGCTAAGTAGAATAAATGATCGCGGCTGTCAAACCGAAAGGTGACAGGTGAGGAAAGTCCGGGCTTCATAGGGCAGGATGCCGGATAACGTCCGGTGGAGGTGACTCCAAGGATAGTGCAACAG
>CAYXCV010000252.1:0-2658 GCA_964463365.1 uncultured Kineothrix sp. | reverse complement strand
CCGGAATCAATGTGGATATCATCAATATGGACTATTCCTTAGAAGATTATAAAATAGTAGTCGCACCTCTTAATTATTTGTATAAGGAAGGGTATGCTGATAAAGTTAAGGAGTACGTAAGCCAGGGCGGAAACTATATTACTACTTATTGGAGCGGTATTGTTAACGATACGGATTTATGTTTTACCGGTGAACACCCATTGCAGGAGGTTCTTGGAATCAGTCAAGAAGAAATAGATGCACCCGGTGAAGAATTTATGAATACCATTACATATGAGGGTACGACCTATAAGACTGGACAATTATGCGAAATTGTCCATGCCAAAACAGCCAAGGTATTATCGGTCTATGAAAAAGAGTTCTACAAAGGCTTTCCGGTAATTACGCAAAACGAATATGGAAAGGGCAAAGCATTTTACCAGGCGGCAGAATTGGAACAGGATTTTCTGAATTTCTTCTATAAAAAATGCTCAAAAGAGCTTGGTATTGAGAACCCACTCCTTGTAGATCTCCCTTACGGAGTAACGGCATCCGTAAGAAAGGGAAAAGAGGATATTATATTTTTACAAAATTATAATGATAAGAATGTTGTAATTCAGGCAATTGGAGAGTGGATAGATGAAAATAATGAAAAAATGTTAAAAAATGTATTGAATCTTGAACCATTTGAATGTAAGGTATTAGTAAAGAACAGTAAATAAATGCTAATATTACAGAAGGGAGTTTGAATGGTGAGATGAAAAAGTTTATACATGGAATGGATATTTCATCTATGGATGAAGTTATAAAACTTGGGGGAAAGTTTTATAATGAGGGAGAAGAAAAGGATCTTATTGAAATTTTGAAATCATATGGTGTGAATTATATACGGCTCAGGTTATGGGTCGATCCATATACAGAGGACGGAGTTCCTTACGGTGCAGGAACCAATGATCTGAATACAACAATTAATATGGTAAAGAAGATTAAGGCAGCAGGTCTTAATTATTTGCTTGATTTTCATTACAGTGATTTCTGGACAGATCCGGGAAAACAGATAAAGCCAAAGGCATGGGCGGAGTATGACGAAGAACTTCTGAAAAAAGCAGTCTTTCAATATACACAAAATACATTAAAGACTCTGAGACATCAAGATATTTTACCGGATATGGTACAGATAGGAAATGAGATTACCAACGGACTTTTGTGGCCTGAGGGGAAAAAGCCAAATTATGATATGATGGCTGATTTGATTAGTGCCGGCATACGCGGTGTCCGGTCTGTGGATCAAAACATACCGATTATGCTTCACTTAGATCATGGCAATGATAAGGAAATGTTTGAAGACTGGTTTGATCATTATATGAAGCGCGGAGATGATTTTCAGATTATTGGTCTTTCCTATTATCCGGTTTGGAATGGTGAAATAAAAGGTCTGATTGATAATATGAATTCACTCGCCGACCGGTATGGGAAAGAGATGGTTGTAGCAGAGGTTTCCCATCCGTTTACAATGGAAGACTATACATATCATGAAGAACTGGAACCCGGGCAGAGAAAAGGTTATGCAACCAAGCCGGATTTAGTTAAAAAAATGGAATATACAGCAACTATGGAAGGGCAATATGCGTTTATCAAGAAGTTTATAGAAGAAATAGCTTCCATAAAGAAAGGTCTTTGTATCGGTTATTTTTATTGGGAACCTGCATGGCTTCCGGTAAAAGGCAGTGGCTGGGCGACCAAAGAGTCACTGGCATATATGAATGATCCCGGTCCATGTGGCAATGAGTGGGCAAATCAGGCATTATTTGATTATCGTGGGAATGCGCTTCCTGCATGGAAAATAATTAAAAAATTTGCAATTAGAAAATGCAAGAATCATACAAGATATACATTATAAGAAAAGAATATTTATTATACTCATATAACTAATCAGGCGGAATGAAACAGCGTTAGGTATTGCTTGGGCGCTGTTTCATTCCGCCTGTTATTATTGGTTGGTAGCCCGTACACCTTCCATTGTCTGAGAAATAATACTTTTCATTATATTCTTTGACAACTGTCCGGATACATATCCGAAGATGTTGCCATCCTTATCAATCATAAAGGTAGTAGGAAACGCATTGATACTATAGGTACTTGCCATCACTCCGTCCGTATCCATGACTACAGGATAGGTATATCCATTCTCTTCAAGGAAAGCACTGATATCATCTGCACTGCCTTCTCCCCCCACATTTGGTGAAGCAATTCCCAGTATAATCACATCTTCTGCATTTTCGCCGTATTCTTCATATATTTCCTGTATTTCCGGCATTTCCGCACGGCACGGAGGACACCAGGTTGCCCAGAAATTGAGAAAGACCGTCTTATCTTTATAATCAGAAAGGATATGAGTATTGCCATATTGATCTGTCAATGTAAAATCCGGTGCCGGGAAAACTTCTTCAGCAGCAGCGTCATTTGAAGAATCTTCATTGTCACTGGTGACACTATTGTCAGTATCAGAAACGACACTATCCGATACTTTACTATCTTCTGCGTTTTCGGTGGATTCATTAATGTCAGTATTTGAATTCTCATCGTTACCGGAAGAGTCAATGGACGTTGTTCCAAAACCGGACAGGTAACTGCTGAAGTTGTTCATCCATCCTGTAAACATCATTACACCAATAAGTA
>CAYXCV010000251.1:0-2665 GCA_964463365.1 uncultured Kineothrix sp. | reverse complement strand
CGCAATGATATGATAAAGCAACCGGATGTTCTTATGATCATGCTGTTGTTTAACCATGCATACACCGAGGATCAGATTCGGGCAAATTATGAGTTCTATGAGCCGAAGTGTATCCACGAAAGTTCTCTTTCTCCATCGGTACATTCTATTTTGGCCTCCCAGCTTAAGAAAAAAGAAGAGGCTTATGAATTCTTCCGTTTTGCAACCAGAATGGATCTGGATAATTACAATCGAAATACGGAGGAGGGTCTGCATACAACCTCTATTGCAGCGGCCTGGATGAATATTGTTTATGGCTTTGGCGGTATGAGAAGTGATGGCGATAAATTATCATTTTCTCCAAGTATTCCTGTAGGGTGGGAAACTTTTTCCTTCCGCATTCATATTTATGACAAACTTTATCAGAACAATATACTAATTATAGAAGTTATGCAGGAGAATATAAGGGTCAGCCTTTTGGAAGAAGGGCAAATTGAGATAAAAATATATGAAGAGTGTTATACCATTACAAAGCAAGGGACTGAAATCAATATTCCCCTGGAATGGAGATAGAAATTGAACAGATGGCTGATAAAGGATGAGGGTTATGAGAAGGAGCGGATGATATCCAATGGGAATCGTTTCTTTTGTGGAAATGGATATCTGGGCATCCGGGGAACTTTGGAGGAGAGTAAGAAGGAAAATCTTCCTGCGATTAATTTAGCGGGTATTTATGATAAAGTCGGAGATGGGTGGCGGGAACCTCTGAATGCACCTAATGGGTTATATACCAGATTGCAGGTAGGCGGAGAGGATTATATGCTGCCCGATAAAGAGCCTTATTTTCATGAACTGCGGCTTAACTACCGCCATGGAATCATGGAAAGAGAAACTACCTGGAAAACACCCAGAGGTAAGATAGAGGTTCATTCAGAACGATTTGCATGTTTGGGGCGCCATCATCTGATTTGCATGCGATATATTGTTACCGCAGATTTTCATGCAGATATTAAGGTGATGACCGGAATAGATGCAGATGTATGGGATATTCACGGTCCACATTACGATTATGTTCGTTATGATATTCTGGATAATCGCATTATGGCATGCGCAGTTACTCATGAGAAGCAAGATCAGGTGATTGTCTTAGAGAAGTGTAACGTCAATTATTATCATGAATTAAAAAATAAAGAGGTAGGAAAACAAGCATTGCACACAATAAATTTTGTGTCGGAAATAAACCGTCCTGTTGTCATTGAGAAGAGAATTCTCATAATGACTTCCAATGACGGAGAAGATCCCGGGGAGCGGGCTTTACAGGAAATGAAGAAGGTAGAATCCATCACATACGAAGATCTGCGCAAGGAGCAGGAGACGGAGTGGGAAAAGTTATGGGAGCTTAGTGAGGTGGAAATTGAGGGAGATGAGGAAGCTATGGAGGCAATGAATTATTCTCTCTATCATCTTCAGAGTATAGCCCCCAGACATGCAGCCAGCCAGTCCATAGCAGCCAGAGGGCTTTCCGGGCAGACCTATAAGGGTGCGGTATTTTGGGATACGGAAATGTTCATGCTGGATTTTTTTATAAACACTGACCCTAAAACGGCGAGAACTCTCCTGCAATATCGAATCGATACGCTGGAGGGCGCCAAGGAAAAGGCAAGAAGCTATGGGTATCAGGGTGCATTCTATCCATGGGAATCTCAAGAAGGTGGATTTGATGCCTGCAGTGATTATAATGTGACCGATGTATTTACAGGACGTCCAATGCGAACCTTTTTTAGGGATAAACAAATACATATTTCTTCCGCAATTGTATATGGTATCGTGAAATATATGGAAATGACGGGAGATCGTAAGATATTAGTGCAAGGCGGGGCAAAGACAATTATAGAGTGTGCCAGGTTTTATGATTCTGCATTGATAAAATTAATTCATTCGGATATGTATGAATTGCGTGATGTTATTGGTCCTGATGAATATCATGAACGAGTCAACAATAACGGATATACAAATCGAATGGCGAAGTTTGTGTTTCAGACGGCTTGCGGGATATTAGAGAGCAGCAGGGAGAACAATTCCTTGAAAAAAGAATTAAAGGATTATCCCGTAGAAGAACTATACACCCGTTTTCGGAAAGATGCGGAACGCATATATATTCCCACAACAGATACGGATGGAAAGGTAGAGCAATTTGATGGTTACACAGAACTGGAAGATGTATCTCTGGAGGAAGTCAGGAGCCGGATTATACACGAAAAAGAATATTGGGGCGGGGCATATGGAGTAGCTTCTCAAACGCAGATTATCAAGCAGGCGGATGTAGTCACCTGGATGGTTATGTTTCCTGAGGATTTTACTCAGGATGAAAAATGGAACAATTGGATCTATTACGAACCCCGAACAGAACACGGCTCCTCTTTGAGTGCTTGCATGTATGGAATTCTGGCTTGTGATTGCAACAGACAGGATGCAGCCTATCCGTTCTTTTTAAAATCAGCTCAAGCAGATTTAATAGGCAGCTCTAAGGAATGGGCAGGAAATGTATATATTGGCGGGACACATCCTGCATCGGCAGGGGGTGCATATATGACTGTGGTGAGAGGATTTGCCGGCATCCGAATAAAAAATAATAAAATAATAGCGAAACCCAAACTTCCTTCTCATTGGAAGAAGTTAAGATTCC
>CAYXCV010000250.1:0-2673 GCA_964463365.1 uncultured Kineothrix sp. | reverse complement strand
ATAACGGTTTCACCGGACCGGATTAGGGTCACTCAGAGCTGGTCTTTGGATGTTTACGGCTAAGATACTTTCAGAACCCTTACATATGCTGCAATTTGGTATCTCTCTCTGATGCTTTGGACAACCTACTTGTCTCTTCATAGTTTTATTAATTATTATACCTACTTCTTATTTTATGATACATTTTAATATCTGTAAAGACTAAATTTTAAATCTTGTTCAGGTGGTGCCAAAAAGTTCTGCTGCCTCTTCCATTTTTTTGATTACTGAAACGCCAAAGGGACACCGTTTTTCACAACTTCCGCATCCGATACATTCATCACCCTTATGCTGCAGGCTATGATAATGTGATTTAATCGAGGGCGGTACACTATCAGGGGTAAGACGTGCTATATCCAGATATTTATTCACTACAGCAATGTCAATTCCTGATGGACAAGGCTGGCAATGCCCACAATAAACACAAGTTCCTTGAAAATCATTCTTTACAGATGCGATTACTTCTGAATAATCCTTCTCTTTTTCATCTAAATCAAAGTAACTAACACCGACCTCAACCTCATTCGGCGTCTGAGAACCTAACATAACACTTGCTACAGATGGTCTTGTCAAGGCATAATGTATACACTGTGGTACTGTCAGTGGTCTGCCAAATGGCGTATGCTCTTTTGAAATCAGCTTTCCACCTCCCAATGTTTTCATGACGGTAATACCAATCTGCTTTGCATTGCAGGTTCTGTATAGCTCCGCACGTATCGGATCCAGCCCCCGATATAGCTCTGAGCCCATTTCCTTATCATCCATATGATTAAAAATATATTCCTCCGACGGCAGCATGTCGAATGCAGGGTTGATGCTAAACAACATCATCTCCGGAACTCCTGTATTAATTACCTTTATTGCTGTCGTTGGATTATGAGAGCTAAAACCGATATGTCTGATATCACCGTTTTTCTTGAGACGAAGTACGTAATCAATAAACCCTGTCTCAAACACATCCTTATAGTCCTGTTCAGAATCAATAAAAAACATCATACCAAAATCTATATAACCGAAAATACCCAATATTTCTTCAAAAAACTTCTTCACGATAGGAATATTACGACTGATATCATATTGTTGATTGATGTTAGTTGAGCCAATATGTCCCTGAATCATTACATCTTTTCGCCTATTACCCAATGCTTTTGCAATATTTTCACGAATTTCCCTGCCTGGCATAAAGATATCAAATATATTAATTCCATTTTCGATTGCAGTATCAATGACACTCTTGACCTGATCATATGGCTTTCCGTCAAGATTCTCACATCCCAGACCGATTGCACTTACTTGTTTTCCTGTCTTCCCCAATTCATTATAAATCATGCCATCCCTCCTATATGTATTGTATTTATTTAATTGATATTACTCTATTGTAAAATAAAATCGCAATATGCACAATATGCATTAGTAATACACTCTGTTATAATTAACATTAGGGTGCTGCCTAAACGGTAAGCGGTTCGTCTTTTGCCAAAATGATTTCATTTTGAGAACTTCTAAGTATTATCGGAGGTGATACAAATGGAAAATACGGTAAAGGTACATAAGATGCTAGATACTATTCTCAAAATTGCAAGCATAATCACATCAATCACTGGAACTATTATTCGTGTGATTGATATGCTTCAGAGAAGAAAAATTAAACATCAAAAAAGCAACCGCGACTCAACAAAGTAAGGTTGCTTTTTGATAAGTAACTATTAACTGAGGTGAACCGTTTGCTTTAAGGTAGCACCTTCTTTAAGTTTATGTTAACATACACATCAATAAATATCAAGTTGATATATGTGAAAGGATTGCGTAAATTTACTTTCGGATTAAATGAGTTAGAATTCACCCACGATGCGCTGATAAAGTATCAGGCATTGACTTGTGTTTCTACTTTACTCCATATCCCTCTTTTCTGCAAGTTATTTTGGCTCATTTCGGCAGGTTCCGCCCTTGGTCTCTTGGTTGCCTCCCCCTTGACAGTATTTTATATATCTTTCTTTATTATTGCCAGCATTTTTTGAATATCCTCGGCAGCCATCTCCACCTTCGACTTTTCAATGAGAATGTTACCACCAGTCATTATATAAGACGGAAAAATCCTTATATCCTCATAAAATAATTAACTGTTTCTCAATTTATAGGTTGATACAGGCGGTATGGCATTTTTCTTTGTTTTCGTCTTAGTAATCATATTGAAAGCCTTTTTTGCCACATCACCCATCAGCATAATTACCTTTAGATTTGGAAACAAGCTTATTTCATATTCCAGTACTGGCACACATTTTTCAATCATTTCTCTTGAAACTGTGGTATCAGTTTTTGGCACTTTTACCGCATTTGTAATATAAATTCCGACTCTGCAACTTCCTTTAATTTTTATCATCTAATTTTATCTTACTTAGTTTATCGCTCATAACCTTCCTAATGATATGAAAAACAAATAAGTCATTTTGATTTGGAATGATTGTATCATTGATATGCTTCAGAAAAGAAAAGAAAAATAAAACATCAAAAAAGCAACCGCCTCTCCAAAGTAAGGTTGCTTTTTGATAAGTAACTATTAACTGAGGTGAACCGTTTGCGCTAGCGTAAAATTTTATTCGGATAATGGGAAATAAATAGAAAGAGACCACCACT
>CAYXCV010000249.1:0-2691 GCA_964463365.1 uncultured Kineothrix sp. | reverse complement strand
GGAGTAGATTTCCTTGAACCTCTAAAACCAAGACCACCAGCACTTGCCCAGCTAAGAGCATTACCTTCTGCATCTGTCAACGTTACAATTGTATTGTTAAATGATGACTGGATATGTGCCTGTCCGCGTTCAACGTTTTTCTTGACACGTCTCTTTGTTACTTTTTTTGCAACTTTCTTTGCCATTTTAAACTAACCTACTTTCTTATTATTCAATGTTTCTTATTTTTTCTTATTAGCAACTGTCCTCAAAACGAACTGTTCTCATGGTTGTTAATTACTTCTTCTTATTCGCAACTGTCCGTAAAACGAACAGTTCTCAATGTTTTGAACTATTTCTTTTTATTTGCAACTGTTCGTTTGGGTCCTTTTCTTGTTCTTGCGTTTGTTTTTGTTTTCTGACCACGAACCGGAAGTCCTTTTCTATGACGAATACCTCTGTAGCATCCAATCTCCTGAAGACGCTTAATATTCATAGCGATTTCTCTTCTAAGATCACCTTCTACATCGTAGTTTACATCAATTTCTTCACTAATTCTTTTTACTTCTTCATCTGTTAATTCTCTAACGCGAGTATCAGGATTAACCTTTGCTGCTTCAAGAATTTTGTTTGCACTTACTCTTCCTATACCATAGATGTATGTGAGTCCAATCTCAACACGTTTCTCTCTAGGTAAGTCAACACCTGCAATACGAGCCATTTACGTTTCCTCCATTTTCTTCATAGCATCATCTTATGAAGCTATGCTTACACTTTATTTCCTCCGCATGTTCGTCCATTGATTCAATCTCCGAACTCTTATGCCGATACTAAGTTGATTGAGGCTGCCTAAGCAAACCCAACCGGAACCAAATCCGATCTTTCCAAAAGTTAATTTCGTGAAAAAATATAATCCCGTAAAAACTTAAGTGAATTTCGAAGAAATTTACGAAAGATAATTTCATGAGATCTTTTCGAATAAAATTTACTGAAATTTAATTTCGAAGAAATTTTATTAAAGTTAATTTTTCAAAATTTACTTTTGGTATCAACAAGTACTCTCCGTAGGCTCCTACGTACAATTATATATATAAACAACGCTTCATTTTATATGACGGAATCCGCGTTGCAGCCGCAATCATAATTGGACAAGGACCATCTGCTATTTTAATAATTAACTGATATAAATTATACTGTTTTAGCAGGGATTATCCTTGTCTTTGTTTGTGTTTCGGATTCTCACAGATTACTCTGATCTTTCCTTTTCTTTTAATAATTTTGCATTTTTCGCAAATCGGTTTTACTGATGATCTAACCTTCATGTTAAACCCTCCTTTCAAAAAAGACCGTCTCATATTATATCATGGAGACTTCTCAAATGCAAGTAGATAATAGAATATTTCTATCGAATTTTTCTATAGCAAATTAACTGCATTTTTTATTTGTCTCGCCAAATAATACGTCCTTTAGATAGGTCATATGGTGATAACTCTAAAGTTACTTTATCTCCTGGTAAAATACGAATAAAATTCTGTCTTAACTTACCGCTTATATGAGCAAGCACCTTGTGTCCATTCTCTAATTCAACCTGGAACATGGTGTTTGGTAACTTCTCAACTACAACTCCTTCAATCTCAATTACATCTGCCTTTGACATACGATACCTCCTATCGCTTTTCTAATTTCTTCATTATATATTGGTTGCTTCATATTAAGTTTCTCTCTCAAATTATCATCGGATATTTTTTTAATTATCTGAATATGCTTTTTATTTTTTTTCTTAGGATTATCCAGTGTCTTGTACTTACCATCCACTAAATATACATATTCAGAATTCTCGTCCACTATGATATATATTGTATCTTTATCATGACCTGCCCTGGATATTGCAAACATTCCTACCATTTAATAACCATGCCTTTCTAATACTTACAGCAATCTGTTACTCTAAATTAAAGTAAATATCTCCGGTTCGCCTTCCGTAATAAGAATGGTATTTTCATAATGAGCAGATAAGGAACCGTCTGCCGTTACTACTGTCCAGTCATCATCCAGCCACTCTACCTCCCAGCTGCCCATATTAATCATAGGCTCCACTGCTAAAGTCATTCCGGGCCGTAACCTGATACCTTTACGCCGCTGCGCAAAATTTGGAATCTGAGGCTCCTCATGCAATGTTGTTCCAATACCATGACCTACCAAATCCTTTACAACACCATATCCGAATGAAGTTACATAATGATCGACAGATTTTGATATATCATATAAATGATTGCCAGATCTTGCCATTTTAATACCTTCAAAGAAGCTTTGTTTCGTTACCTCTATCAAATTTCTGGCATCTTCGCTGATTGATCCAACGGCATGTGTCCTGGCAGCGTCTGAATGATATCCTTTATAAATCAGTCCCGCATCCAGGCTGACAATGTCACCATCTTGCAATATATGATCGCTATGGGGAATGCCATGCACTACTTCATCATTCACAGATACACATATGGACGCCGGAAACCCATTATAATTCAAGAAATTGGGAATACAACCATAACTACGAATCAGTTTCTCGCCTAAACGATCAATATCAAGCGTAGATATTCCAGGTTTTATTGCCTCTCCCAGCCGTGCATGAACTTCTGCAAGTATCTTACCTGCTTCACGCATTAATCCTATCTCTCTGTCAGATTTAATTGATACTGCCATATAAGTACCTTT
>CAYXCV010000248.1:0-2693 GCA_964463365.1 uncultured Kineothrix sp. | reverse complement strand
TGGCTTCCGCTTGTATTGTTACCTTCAAATTTATAATAAATCTTTGCCGGAGTATTCAGCTTCTTTTCCAGACAATAAGCACGTACTAGCGGTGCCGGTCTGTACATTTTATAAAACTCTTGTATTTCCTGTGGAATGTCAATATATGCGTCGGTATCATTCAGTTCCTGCTTTACAAGCTCATCACAGAAAACCACTCGCAATTCTTCATAAGTCATAGGTTCTAATGTACCCGGATTTAAAAGTGGTGCCGGCTTATTCTTCATATCCGCACGGACATTATACCATTTTTTCGGCATCTCGCTTTCCTCAAGATATATTTTATAAGGGATATTTTTGTCAGACATATTATGTCTCCTTTCTCATTTTACCTTTTTTATTTTTTATTAGTTTTATTATTATATACTTTCACACAATTTCGTCCTGCATTCTTAGCTACATATAATGCTTTGTCCGCCTTATGTATAAAATCCCTCATTTCAGAATGATTCGTCTTATCCGGAATTTCCGTATATACGCCCACACTGATTGTAATATAGCCTAAGGGGATATCTGTTCTTTCAAAATAGTTTTTCTCCACCCTGCTTCGCAGCTTCTCGGCAAAAGCATATCCCTGTTCCTTATTGCAATTAAAAATAAATATTGCAAATTCCTCACCGCCGTATCTGATAATCTCAGCGTATCTCATTGGAAGACATTTTTTCATAATTTCCGAAATCTTCACCAGACACTCATCCCCTTTTTGATGTCCGTATGTATCATTATACTGCTTGAAAAAATCCACATCTAACATTAAGCAGGTTAAGGGAACCACACCTTCATCATCTATTAAATCATGAAATTTTGTATGAACCGCATTATCTAAGTATCGTCGGTTATAAAGACCCGTCAAACTATCTACGATGGTTTCCTGACTCAAGCGTTCATTTGTCTCACAAACTTTCTCTAATTGTTTATCTATAATCTTCTGGTTCTTATAACTTCTCACCCTATAACCGGTAACGGTAATAGACATAGCAATGGCAATGCCTGCAATAATCAGGCTGTCCAAAGAATTATCAATCGTCTGTTCCAAGCCATATAACGGTGGAAAATAAGGAAGCAGCACGTTGAATATAACAAAACCAGTACCAAACAAAGTAATACTCTGCCATGGTTTTAGCATAAAAACAGATGCAGTTACCAGAAGTACACAGGCATAGACCGTAAGTCCCTTCCCCTCCCTCTGGTCAAGCAGTGTAATCCCGCATGCCCACAAAGTGAGGATTATCGCATATACGAATCCCATGTCTATATATAGCTTATACTTTTCCGAGACACTCTTGTCCCATCTCAAATCAGATCCGATAAACACTATGGTTATAATTAAGAAGACCATATAAAGAACAAAATATAAAGTTCTGCTTTTTGTTAAGAAGGGTCCACCATCTTTCACACAGAGTAGCGCCAACGTTACGAGCTCATAAACAAAAAAAACGGTACGTACTACAGTGTAATATCTCCATGAAGAACGGAATAACTCTTTTTCAATTTCTTTATCATATCCCCCTTCTGCCCCAAAACCCAACCACTTCAAAGCTATCTTCATGTGATTCTCCTGTCTTATATTTCTGCATATAAAAATTCATTTCTTAATTATAACGTTTTCTTCTTAAAATGTCCATCATTACAATTATACTTCATCGCCCTCATTGCTTACCTGCTTTTCGTTAATTTCCTGAATAATCTTATTTTGTCTTTTTGCTAAACTGAATAAAAAAATATAATAGAATACTGTTCTAATTATATATGGAATGGTAAAACTCATAAATGCATCTTTATAACCGCCCTTTGATATTTCTTCAAAAAAATTAATGATATATAGAGATCACATCACTAAGCAATTGCTATCATATATTGAATGACAATCATCCTAATCGGTGACCAATCCTCAAAAATGATGAATAGATAAAACGAAAACTGCAATACTGCACCAAACCAGCATCATTACAGAGTTCATATGCGTTCCCATTTCTATCCCTCTAATCATAGATATCGCAGCATTAAAAATAGATAAAATTGTGTAGCTGATACATATTGTTATAGGTATTTCAATTCCTTTTAATATTCTCATTGTCTTTCTATTCTCCTTATAATGTCTTTCTAATCAATTCCAAATACTCTTCAAAAGACCTCTTATACCCTCTGTATATCTGAAGTTTCTCACCAGGGGTATACTGATTTTCAAATTGCTTTAAGTCATAACCCCATAGCTCTAACTGATTGATACTATTACTTTTGGTATCATTTCCCTGGTTTTGATATAATAATCCTTCCGCTACCTCTTTCCCTACATTCACACTAAACAATATCGCCGCTACTGCAATTCCCATTACCAATACTGCAACTATCACTCCAACTATTATACCTATTTTTCTTTTCATACTTTTCTTTACTATGGCTACTCCTCTTTCATTGATAAGTTGTTATTTGATATACTCATCATATTCCGTCAAATAAAAAAATGCATGAATTCTTGCATAAGCTGCAATCTTACATGCATAAACTACAATATTCGTTTATAAATCCTTTTTTCTGTAAATATTATATGAAATAAAAATGCTAGCTGTCAGAATGCTTATGATAATACCAATTGTATCTAATTTGGCATGAATATCAGCAGTTAATCTTAATAAAGGATAATTGTATATTAT
>CAYXCV010000247.1:0-2698 GCA_964463365.1 uncultured Kineothrix sp. | reverse complement strand
TCTCTCCATATCCTATCAGAAAAAGGTATTCCCAGCAAGGGTTTTGATGAAGTACCTTTTGAAGCAGAACATCCGGTGGCAGTTTCTCCTTGATATCCAGTATGCCGCATAGATCAGGCTGTAGATAATAATTAATAATTCCGGGCTGCTCCAGTTCCTTTTGCATCGTTTCCAGCAGTTTTTCCTGATCCCATAGCTGCTTTCCCACATAAAACTCCGGAACCTGATATATTAAGAGCTCACAATCTTCTTTCATATCAATAACAAAATGCTCTAAATTCACAATACTCCAAATATGTTTTTTAGCACTTTGTCCTCTTTTTATTTGAAAATATATTATTTTATTATGTATCTGCCTCATCTCTTGCTTCATTTCTATTTTTGATTCCTCAAGCTATTTTAAAACAGGATATGAAGCATACCACAATCTTATTCTCATTTAGACCTATTTTCTAATTCCCGAAAAATCACTTCTATGCTTTTCCTCAGATCATCAAAGGTTTCCATCTCATTGACCTTTTGCCTGAGTTTTGCTGAATGGGGATATCCCGCGGTATACCAAGAGACATGCTTTCGCATTTCCCTGATTCCGATATATTCTCCTTTATACTGTAGTTGGAGCTGTGCATGGCGGAGAATCGTCGTTTTTACTTCTTCTATGGTTGGGCGCTCCGGGCTGACTCCATGTTCCAGATATCCGTTGATTTCCCTGAATATCCATGGATTTCCTCTAACTGCCCGTCCTATCATGACTCCGTCGCAGCCGGTTTGTTCCATCATTTTTACTGCTGTGGCACCATCTTTCACATCACCGTTGCCGATAACGGGTATCTTTACACTCTCTTTTACTTTTTCAATAATATCCCAATCCGCTGTTCCGGCATAGTATTGTTCTCTTGTCCTTCCATGTACCGTGACCGCACTTGCTCCCGCTGCCTCCGCTGCTTTGGCAATGGTAACCGCGTTTACATGAGCATCATCGAAGCCTTTCCTGATTTTAACGGTAACCGGTTTTTGTATTGACTTAACGGTTTTAGAAACAATGGCTTCCACCAAAGAGGGGTCTTTCATCAGGGCAGAACCTTCGCCGTTATTGACCACTTTCGGAACCGGGCATCCCATATTGATATCTAAAACAGCAAAAGACCTGTCTTCTATTTGCTTCGCCATCTCGCTGATAATATCCGGGTCTGAGCCAAAGAGCTGTAACGAAACCGGCAGCTCCTCCGGATGGATTTCTAACAGTGACTCCGTATTCTTATTCCGGTACATAATTGCTTTGGCACTGACCATCTCCATACACATAAGACCTGCTCCCTGTTCTCTGCATAGCAAACGAAATGGCAGGTCGGTTACGCCTGCCATAGGAGCCAGAATCAAATTATTATCAAGAGTAACATTTCCAATCTGCAACTGCTTTCTCTTATCTGTCATTCCTATTTCCTGTTCTTTTCATATATAATCCGAAGTCCGTCTAAGGTAAGGGTGCTGTTATAAATACCGATGCTTGTTGCTTCTTCTGAGATTAAACGTCCCAATCCCCCGGTTGCCACTACTTTTAAATTCTCATAACCGCTCTCTTTTTGTACCTGATTTACAATATATTCGGTTTGACCTATCTGCCCATACACAAGTCCGGCTTGTATACTGGATATGGTTTCCTGAGCCAGAATGGATTTGGGTTTTTTGATTTCAACTTCCGGAAGTTTGGCTGTATCTGTCCATAACGCCTTCGCCGACATACGAATTCCCGGTGCTGTGATACCTGCGGTAAAGCATCCATCCTCAGTTACCAAATCATAAGTAGTTGCCGTACCAAAGTCTATAACTAATATAGGACCACCATATATTTCATAAGCCGCTACTGCATCCACAATACGGTCAGGACCTATTTCCCGTGGATTCTCCGTTATTATTTTAATGCCGCTCTTCACACCGGGACCTACTATCAAAGGGGGGGTACCAAGATATCTTGTTAGCGCTCCCGTCAGAGAATACATCACATTAGGTACCACGCTTGCAATAATAGTGCCCTCTAAATCCTCTTTCTGCACATTATTAATCTTAAGCAGCTCCATCAGTGTCATACCATATTCATCCGATGTACGCGGCTGTCTTGTTGTCATACGAAACATAGTGACAAGCTTGTCCCCTTTGTATACACCGCATTTTATATTTGTATTTCCCACGTCTATTACGAGTATCATCTTCATTTATTCGTGCCCCTTATTCTTCCAATTTACCTTTTATGTTTATTTTTTCTTTCATAATAAAATAACGATAGCAGGTACTTAAGTCATTCAATAATTGCTGCTTTTTTCTGCTTATCTCTCTGACAAAAAGTCCGCTGCTGATTTCATCATAGAGAAAATCATCCTCTGCATAGTTGGTCTCCAGAGACACACTGCCGTCCTCTTCAAAAACTATTGTGAATATTCCTCCAACCTCTTCGGTAAAAAGGACACAAATAATATGCAGTTCATCTTTAATTGCTTTTGGAATCTTGTCAAAAACCTCGTTAAAATAATATTTTTGTTCATAACTGTTTGAACCGCATAACACCACTCTGTTATCTTCCATAATTATTTCCTCATACATATCCATATAATCCTCTTACGGATACTTCTCCTGCATATACGTTGGTTACTTTACCATCTTTTGTCTGTACTTGCAATTCACCTACCGTATTCACCCCTAT
>CAYXCV010000246.1:0-2704 GCA_964463365.1 uncultured Kineothrix sp. | reverse complement strand
GTCTCATAAGCGGGATTCACTAAGGTTACTCCCTCTCCCATTATCTTCCCGATGGTAGACCTAATGAGGGGATAATGAGTGCACCCAAGAATCAATGTATCAATACCGCAGTCAATCAATTCGCTTAAATACCGCGAAGCAATTTCATCGGTAACCGGATCCTTCAATAATCCTTCCTCCACCAAGGGAGTAAATAAAGGACATGCCTTTTCAATGACATTCATTCTGGAATCAATTGCGTTAATATATGTAGAATAAATATGGCTTCCAATGGTTCCTTCTGTTCCAATCACTCCGATTCTACAATTGCTTGTAGTCTCTGCTGCCACCTTTGCCCCCGGTTTCACCACACCGATGATTGGAATATCTATTTCCTTCTCGATTTCATCCAGAGCATATGCGCTTGCAGTGTTACAGGCTACAACAATTGCTTTTACTTCTTGTTCCTGAAGAAAACGGACTATTTGTTTCGAATATCTGGTAATTGTTTCTTTCGATTTATTTCCATAAGGCACTCTTGCGGTGTCACCAAAATATACCATTTTTTCGTTCGGAATCTGCCTCATGATTTCCCTCGCTACAGTAAGCCCACCGACTCCTGAGTCAAAGACACCTATGGGTGACTCACTGCGCGCACTTATATTTATATTTATCATTCATTTTCCCTTTGCTTTTAACTTTATCATTACTCTCTTCCGTATTATCATTCACGATTACCTCTTCGTCAAACAGAAAATCTAAAAGCTTGCTCTTGATACGAATCTGCTCCGGAGAAGCTTCGCATATTTGTGTGTATATATCACTTTCATACTCTTCAGATTCTTTGTCTGTTTCCGCTACATTTATGCAAACATCCTGTGTAAAACATAAATCTGGATATATCATACCCCAAAATCCCATAGTTGCAAATAGAATGATTCCGGTTTCCCATATTTTCTTCATCAGATATCTCCTTTATACTTCTGTTTTTCAAGAAGTTATTAAAAGAAGTCTACCCGCTTTTCCCGAACGTTATTCTTATTGATATCTGGCCTTACAGCTTATTCTGTGTGCTATCCAGACGAATCTGTTTGATAATAGACATTTCCTGATTATCAATATGTATTTTGGCCGCTTTTGCTGCAGCATCACAATCTTTGTTCATGATACTTTCATAAATTATTCTATGCTCTTCAATCAGCCTAACATGCTGACTTACGTCTTTGATATATTCAAATCGATACCGGTACATCTGCTCTGCCAGATTATTGACAAGCTGAGTCAGCCTCTGATTACCGGTGGCTGCCACAATAATATCGTGAAGTGCCACATCGGCCTTAGCAATGATCGTCGCATCCTTGCTCTTCGTCGCTGTTTCAAAATCCGCACATGCATCCCTTAACTGTTCTTTTTCTTCCTCGGTAATACGCTCACAGGCAAGTTCCGCACTAAGTGCATCCAGCGCACGGCGGACCTCCAATACATCCTGTAAGCTTTTTTCTGTTATCTGTGCAACCTCCGCTCCTCTTCTTGGAATCATAGTAACCAGACCTTCCAGCTCCAATTTACGAATAGCCTCACGAATAGGAGTTCTGCTAACTCCCAGTTTGTTGGCAAGATGAATCTCCATTAACCTTTCCCCCGGCTTCAATTCACCTGTCAATATCGCTTTCCTCAGCGTTTTAAATACAACATCTCTTAATGGCAGAAATTCATCCATCGTTACATCAAAGTCACTACCCATAAAAATACCTTACCTTTCTGCTGCGTGTAAAAATAAATCCTATTGTATCAAGCTTATCGGTCTTGCAACAAATATATGCTTAACCAGCTTTGTCTTTTCAAGTTCCTGATAAGCTGTATTTACTTCCTCCTTTGTACCAAACACCCCAAATACCGTTGGTCCGCTCCCACTCATCAATGCATTCATTGCTCCATTTTCCTTCATAAATTTTTTTATATCATTTATGATTGGATACTCTTTGATGGTAACTGTTTCCAATACATTTTCCATTCTGCTAGTAATTCCTTGTAAATCATGGTTATAGATTGCCTCTGTCATCCCATCAATATCCGGATGATCAGTCAGGCTATTGGCATGGAGATTCTCATATACAAACTTTGTTGAAACATCTATATCCGGCTTTGCAATCAGTAAAAAGCAATCCGGAATATCAGGAAGTGTAGTAAGCACCTCCCCGATTCCTTCCGATAATGCAGTTCCGCCCTTAATGCAATAAGGGACATCTGCTCCTATCTTAACCCCTATTCTACACATATCCTCCACAGACAATCCAAGGGTAAACAGTTCATTTATCCCACGAAAAACCGCCGCTGCATCCGTACTTCCTCCTGCCATACCCGCTGCCATAGGGATATTCTTCTGAAGAGTAATCTCAACGCCCTGCTCCGAAGAATCATCGTTTATAGGGTATGTTTCCAGTAAAAGCTTTGCCGCCTTGTATACCAGGTTATTTTCATCCCCCGGCAGCTCCCTTTTATCTGTTGTAACAATAATTCCTTTTTCTTTTCTCTTACGAAAGGTTAAGACATCATATAAATCAATGGTCTGCATTACCATCTTCACTTCATGATATCCATCCTCACGTCTCCTTAAAACATCCAGCCCTAGATTAATCTTTGCGTAAGCCTTTTTTATTATTGTATTCATATTGTACTCCATTTGCATTTTGTATACATTGATTGTACTTAATTATATACAATC
>CAYXCV010000245.1:0-2712 GCA_964463365.1 uncultured Kineothrix sp. | reverse complement strand
AATATGGGTAAACCAGAAACTAATATAGGTAATTCACATAAATTTGATTTGAATATTGAAAAGATACTTGAAAATTGGGAGGTATATCATGCAATAAGAGAAATTATATCAAATGCGTTGTATGAACAGATTTTGACGGCAACTAAAGAAATTGAGATTGAAAATATAAATTGTTAGTGGCATATTCGAGACTTTGGTAGAGGATTAAACTATCATCACCTTACACAAAATGAAAATATTGAGAAGTTGGAAGATGATAGGCTTATTGGCAGATTTGGAGTGGGGTTAAAAGATGCACTTGCTACTTTGTATCGCCATGGAATTTATGTAAGTATTACATCAAAATATGGGGTTATTACATTATTAAAATCATCGAAGATTGGATTTGACGATATTATTACATTACATGCAAAAATCGAAAAATCACCGAACCCTAAGATGATAGGTACCTATTTTTTACTAAAGGGGTGTACAGATGAAGATATTGCGTGGGCAAAGTCTTTATTTTTGAAATTTTCTGGTGCGAATGTATTGGAAACAACAAATTATGGATAGATTATTATTAATGTTGGGGATGTATCCAATGTGTATATTAATGGAGTGAAAGTGGCAGAGGAATCTAATTTTCTTTTTTCTTACAATATAACATCATTGACAAAGCAGTTGAAAAAGGCTTTAAATCGAGAAAGAACCAATGTCGGTAGGACGGCGTATTCTGATAGAATAAAAACGATATTATTGGCATGTTCGGAAGAAAAAGTTATTACGAAATTAGTGGATGATTTACAACAGTATAACAGTGGATTACGACATGATGAATTATCTTGGAGTGATGTTGCTATGTATGCTTCGAGAAAAATTGGCGATTTTAAGAAGAATGTTGTTTTCGTTACTTCGGATACGGCAATCTCTTGTCCAAGTGTGATAGACGAGATGAAGGAGAAAGGATTAGAGCCTGTTGTTGTTCCAGAAACATTGGTCAATAAGATTGATGATTATAACCAAGGGAAAGATGATGATGCAACACCAATTTTAACAACTAATAAGTATATATCTGATATGGCAGAGAAAAAACAATATAATTTTGTTGACGAGAAAAATTTATCGCATGTTGAGAAAAACATATATAGCAAAACAAATGCAATATTACAACTTATTGGAGGAAAACCATATTGTGTCAAGGATATAAAAATATCAGAAACAATTTACGAATCTGAATTACTTACAGAAACAGTAGGATTATGGGAAGGGCTGGAAGGTAGGATTATTATTAAACGTAAACAGTTATGTAATATACAATCATATGCTGGAACATTGATTCATGAATGTATGCACGCTAAGAGTGGAGCTGGTGATGTAAGCAGGGACTTTGAAAGAGCTTTGACAGATATTATCGGAGAGATTTCAAGTAAAATTCTTAAATAATGGGTTAAGAGGTAAGGTAATATGATATGGATAAGTATATAAAAATGATATGCAAGCAAAATCCAACGACAACGATACCATGTGAAAATAAAAGTGCAAAAGTGAGTTTACAGTAAAACAAGAGATTTGTGCAAGCAAAAGGTATATTAACATGTTTCTGAAAAGTGTGGGAAATGCACAGATTATGTAGCAGATAAATTATTTGACAAAGTTATTAGGGATATGAAGTCAATGAGGATAAAGTAGGATTACTTTATTTATAGAAAAGATATGCCAATTACAATTTTTGTAGGTTAGCACAATTTTTTTGCGCAACGGTGCCAACACTTAAGAGTAAAAAATATCGAGAAGCTGTTCTTATAGATATGGATTATTTCGTGTTTTTAAAGTAGTAGATACGGATGTTTTTATAATGGGAATTTTTCATAACTTAGAAAACTATAGAAATAAATTATAATATACATTGAATAACTGCGAAGAAAAAGATATATTTTATGAGAGTGATTTTACCAACCCATCAAAATAGTTTACTAACTACGTTTTTTCAGCATTGGAAAGTTAATAGAAATTGAGCAGAATGGAGATAATTATGAGACAAAATATCAATAAAATTCATCTATTTGATAACCAAAAGAAAGAGATGATGGGAATCATAGAATCCTTTTATATGGATATAAGAGGAGAGGAAGTTGGGATTATTGGACAACAGCAAATATTAGATTTATTTATGGAGCATTTAGCACCTATTGTTTATAACAAGGCGTTAGATGATGCCCAGAAATGGTATAAACAGATGCAGGATAATATGGATTCCGATTATTTTTCTTTATACAAGAATATAGATTGACAATGAATGAAGGAGTGCAAATGAAAGAAATAGATTCAAATAAACATGCTTGGAGTAAGGTGTCTGAAGATCATTACGAGAACTTTAAAAAATCCCTGACAAACGGTACACATCAGTTCAATAAATATATCAAAGAAGAACTGGGAGACTTAAGCGGGAAAAAAGTAATACATCTGCAATGTAATACCGGAGCCGACACTATTTTACTGGCAAAGACGGCAACAAATGTTGTGGGAGTTGATTTAGTACCTGATAATGTATACTATGCTAAAAAGCTTGCAAAAGACTTAGGTATAACGAATGTTGATTTTATGGAATCGGATATTATGGATTTCATGGAGAAGCATAACGAAAAGTATGATATTGTTTTTGTTTCGGAGGGAGCAATCGGATGGTTGCCTGATTTGAAGAAATGGGGACAAACGATTAGACATCTCTTG